>JAGOWF010000272.1 GCA_018060305.1 Pyrinomonadaceae bacterium | reverse complement strand
GCAACCGCCGGTATCAGCCGCGTGCCGTCCGTTACCGCCGCGACCGCCAGCGGCAACGCCGCACCGATCGAAAAACTCACCGCCGAGAATACTGCGGCCTGTGTCGGCCTCGCGGCCATGATATCAGATATCCCAAGCTCGTCGCGCGCGTGCGCGGCCAGCGCGTCGTGTTCCATCATCTGACGAGCGACCTCAACGGCGAGTTTTGACTCGAGGCCGCGTTTCACGTAGATCGCCGCCAGTTCGTGCAGCTCGTATTCGGGGTCTTCCTTCAGATGCCGCCGCTCGAGCTCGATGTCGGCCTTCTCAGTATCCGCTTGAGAACTAACCGACACATATTCACCTGCCGCCATCGACAATGCGCCGGCAAACAATCCCGCCACGCCCGCCAGCATCACCGACGAATGCTCGGCCTGCGCCGCCGCCACGCCGATCACAAGGCTCGCCGTCGAGACGATCCCGTCATTCGCCCCCAAAACCGCCGCGCGCAGCCACCCTATCCGATGCGACCGGTGGCTTTTGTTGTGGACCGAAGTATCGGCAGCCGTGCGTTTTTCACGATCACTCATCTTCATGTTCAAGTCGAGACGGACGCAGGAGTCGTTCAAATCGCAGGATATGAACTATGTACACCGTTCGATCCTCCATACGGTAAAAGACGCGGCACGGCGGCTCGACCAACTGCCGATACCTCCCGCCTTCAAGCTCGGGCGGAACGGGGCCACTCAGAGGATGTCTCGATCGCTTTGCGACATGCCTAAGGACATTAGCGACGAACCTGCCGGCTGCCGCCGGATCGTCGAGCGCGATATACTCCGCGATCTCGTCCAGGTCTGCTTGTGCAGACTCGACCCATACTATTTCAGCCATTTCGACATGCGCGTCACGACCTGTTTATGGGTCAACGTCCGCCCGTCGGCAAGCGCCTTTTCGCCGCGTGCAATGCCCTCGAGGATGCTCATACGATCTTGCTCCAGCTCATACGTCTCAGCGTCAACGAGGTAAGCGCTCGGCAATCCGTGCTTTGTGATCAGGATCGGGCGTTTTTCGCGCTCTACCTCGTTAAGCAATTCCGTAGCTTTTCGTTTTAGGGTTGTAACTATTTCGGCTCGCATGCTTGTGATACTAAAGTATCACTCCCGTGATCGCAAATGTCACTTAATCTGCACCGATCACCTGTGCGACGGTTTCTTTTTTCAGGCCGCTGCCATTGCGTTTCTTGTATTCGGCGCGGGAGACCTGCGGGTCGCGCCAGGCGTCGAGGTGGCCGACCTGGTGGACGCATTGGATGGTGCAGTTTGGGGCGCACCATTTTTCGGTGTGATATTCGCGGTGCATATCGGTGTGCGTATATTCCATCAGCGGGATGCCCGGCGTGCCCCGCTGCTGTGAGCACCACGAAACAATACCGGCCTCATCGATATAGAGGTAACGCGCGCCCGCGCGGCATCGCCAATCGTATTCGCCGCCATCGACGAGGTTGTCCTGAAACCAGTTCCAGCGGGCGTATGACTTGGTGCCCTTGCTCTTGATCTCTTTATAAACCTCTTTTTCACGCGGCGTTAGCCCCTTGAGCAGGCCGTCACCGTCGTGAATGACGCCGACCGTGGATGAAAAACCCAACTCACGCGCTCGGCTCGCGATCTGCAACGCCTCTTCGGGATTTGCCACGCCGCCGCCGACTACCGAGTTGATGTTGACCTTGAATTTCGCATGATCGCGCAAATTGACGAGCTTTGCGTCAAGCACCTTTAGGCTCTTTTTCGACACATCGTCGGGCGTGACGTTGTCGATCGATATTTGCAGGTAATCGAGGCCTGCCTCGTTTAGCTTTTTGATCTTATCGACCTGAAAATAGTAACCGTTCGAGATCAGCCCCGCGATCATTCCGTGATGGCGGATGCGGGCGATGATGTCGTAGATCTCAGGGTGCATCATCGGTTCGCCGCCCGATATGGTTATGACCGACGAACCGAATTCGGCCAATTTATCGATCCGTTCCAGCATCGTCTCGATCGGCACCGGATCGCTCGTTTTGTCGTATTCGTTGCAGTAAGTGCATGCCAGATTGCACCGCCGCATCGGCACAATGTGCACGAGAACGGGATGCTTAGTGGACGCGAAAGCACGTACCGTGTGCCTAACGCCTCGTATAAATCTGCTAAAACTGCTCGCTTTTGGCATTACAAGTCAAACTTTAGATTATAGGAGTGAGACTATAGGATTCAAAACGTATTCCTTCGCGGATCGTCGTTCCACGCGGAGACCGAGATTCGGACGCTGAGTTCGCGGAGGCTGGTCACTTATCGGTGAAGCTCAATCACGCCTTTATCTTCTTCACGCTTTTGGGATAGTTCAGCTTAAAGATGTCGCCGCGCAGGGTAATGTTCTTTTGCAGGTTCGAGAGCAGGACGGTCGTTGTGTCGTTGTTTTGCTCGACGATCTTTGCTTGGCGGGGCATGCCGTCGGCATCGACCCATAGTTCTGCCGTCTTGTAGCTGGTCGCGGTCGTTGGCGTCAGTCGCAGGTGCCAGGTCGGCACGCCGCCGCTGATCTGTTCTTCGCCGAGATAGACGACGTCGTAATTGGCCTCGAGCTGCGCCTTGTTCATATTCATGAATGAGAGAGCTCCGCCAACCGAAGCGTTATTCTTGGCTTTACCGACCGCACCGACGATAACCTGATTGAGGCGCGGCCGATAAAGCTCATAATTGTCGCCGATCACCGATATCTGCTCTTCGACCGGCTTGGTCCAATCGATCCTTACATACCTGCCGCGCTTGCCGCTCGCCGGAAGGTAGCTCGTCGCGCCGATGCTCGTGTCAGACACATTTAGCTGCGGATTGTGTTTGACCATCGTGACGTCGGCCCTGAGTGATGTAAGCGATTTGTTGTGCTGATCCATCCGCGTAAGTATCTTGCGGATTATCTGCGCATCGGCGCTAGTTGCCGAAAGAACACCGGTAAAACAAACAAAAAAAGCCGCAAAAAATGCGATTCGTAAAACTCTCATAAAAAATCAGCGGCCTTGATCCAGAAGTCCGTGGCCGCTATCAACCCTTTCGACGGCAACGCCCTGTGTTTGGGTTGCCGTCAAAGCCGCGATCTTATTAAACCATGCCTTTGGCGTGAGAAAAATGAAGGCCATTATCAGCAGGCACAGCAGATCCCATTGCCATGAGGCACGCTCGTAGTTCCAGTTGATGATGTTCTTCATCGTCGGTCGATGGCCGGCTGCTTACACTACATGCCCGTCACGCATCTGGATCGTCCGCGAGCAAACGGCCGCGGCCTCAGGATTGTGCGTGATCATTATTATCGTCTGGTTAAATTTCTCATTCAATTCCTTGAACATATCCAGCACGATCTGCGAATTCTCAGTATCGAGGTTGCCCGTCGGCTCGTCAGCGAGAATGATCGCCGGCCCGTTTACGATCGCGCGGGCCAGAGCGACGCGCTGCTGTTCACCGCCCGATAACTCGACCGGCTTATGGTGCATTTTATCCTCAAGCTTTAATAGCCGCAAAACCTCACGTCGGCGATCGCTGCTTTTCGCCCCATTACCGGTGTGTATCTTCTCAGCCAGTTTTAGATTACCCTCTGCCGAGAGCGTTGGGAACAAGTTGAATCTCTGAAAGACAAATCCGATCTTGCGTCTGCGAATGTCAGTCCGCCTCGCATCCGATACCTTTGACAGATCTTCGCCGTCGATGACGATGCTGC
>JAGOWF010000055.1:4374-12161 GCA_018060305.1 Pyrinomonadaceae bacterium | reverse complement strand
TGTCACGCGCCTGCTGGCGGGCAAGGGCGCAGTTAGGCTCGAGTTCGACATTCGTAATCGAGTCGTCCCCGACGGCGTAACGAGCTACAACACGATAGGCGAGAGCGCAGGCACGGACAAGAAAGACGAGGTTATTATGCTCGGTGGCCATCTCGATTCGTGGCACTCGGCGACGGGCGCGACGGATAATGCCATCGGCTCGGCGATCATGCTCGAGGCTGCGCGCATCCTTAAGGCGATCGGCGTAAAACCGCGACGCACGATACGCGTTGCTCTGTGGAGTGGTGAGGAGCAGGGCCTGCTTGGTTCGCAGGCTTACGTTAAGCGTCACTTTGGCTCGGCTGAGGAGCCAGGGCCGGACTATGGCAAATTTGGCGGTTATTTCAATATCGACAGCGGAACCGGACGAGCGCGGGGAATGACCGTATTCGGCCCACCCGAGGCGGCGACGATCTTGCGAGATGCTTTGAACGGGTTCGAGGAGTATGGATTCATGGGCGTGACCTCGACAAAAAATCGTGGCCTCGGCGGGACAGACCATACGTCGTTCAATAATGGCGGATTGCCGGGAATTGGCGTTATGCAGGACCCGATCGAATATGGCTCGCACACTTGGCACACGAATCTGGATACCTACGAGCGGATCATCGAGGATGATGTTAAGAAGTCGGCTGTGATCGTTGCAACCGCAGTTTATACGCTGGCGATGCGTGACGAGATGCTGCCCCGCTTCAAATCGGGTGAGATGCCTGGTTTGGCTGTGCCAAGCCCGAGTCCGACTCCGTCGCCAAAGCCGGCGGGTTGACTTTCCCACTCGATTTGGAGTACAAGGGCATCATCCACACGAAGTATAGAAACTCGGTCAGGAGATGTTTATGTTACGACTTAGACGAAACGCGTGGGCGGTAGTGTGTGTTTTCGCTGCTTGTTTCATTCTCACGGTTTCGGTTCAGGGTCAGCAGGGTGACTTCAAGCCTGGCGATAGGATCGATTATCTCGACTACGGTAAATGGGAAACGGGCGGGACATTCGTTGGCGAAACTCCTGGCGGCAAACAGCCAATAATTCGAAAACGACCGAACGAATACGATGCCCAAGGCTCGCAGACGGCGTGGGACTGGGAAAGGATCCGGCCCGCGGCAGGTGCGAAGCCTCCGGCCCAGCCACCGGCACCACAGCCTCCGAGGAATCCGCCGCGACAGCAGGACCCGCCGCCGCCACCTGCGAATGATCCACCGGAGCAAGGTGGCGATGAGGATGGCGGCGAACGCAACGGATGCGCTGCCGTGCTGACCCAAGACGACGTTGCTGGATTTCTCCGCAGGAAGCTCGGCACTCAAAAGCCATTCGAGTGGCAAAAGAAGGAGCGAGTCGAGAATGAGTTGGCCGGCATGATCCGTGATTGCGGGCTCGGGTTTCGGTTCGTGAATAATGATGCATTTTCAGCAAAGCTCGACCAGGACTTTTATCCGAACACCACCACCAGAAGTCCGCTGATGGCGAATTTCGGCCCTCCGACACCAAAAGGTTGGTACAACGGAACCTGGCTACTCACGACGCAGAGCGAAGACTACTGGCTGATAGTTGCCGCCAAGGCCGGATTCCTAACGATCAACGCCAACGGAACGTATATCTGGAAGAACGGGCCGACCGATCCGCCCGCGCGATACGTCAAAGGGAATTGGCGCGAAGCAACGGTCGATGAGATGAGAGTCGCCTATCAGGGAGGTGCCGGCATAGTCCTACTCAATGCGGTGGGCGGTGACGATTGGATAGTCCGTCACAACCGCGACAGCCGAGTCACGGCGTCGGGGAAGTGGATCGCGATCGAACTGCTCGAAAACCGGAAGAATCGGTTCGACGGCTATCGAAAATGAAAACAAATGCCCGTCAGACCCTGCTTGACGGGCAGGTGTCGTTGAGGACGCAATCCTCACATTTCGGCCGGCGGGCAATACATATCTTGCGTCCGTGAGTAATCATCCAGTGCGGGAACATCACCCAATCTGTCTTCGGCACGAGTTTCTTTAGGTCATTCTCGATCTTTTCCGGTGTTTTGTTTCTAGTAAGACCGAGTAACTGTGAGAGGCGTGATACGTGAGTGTCCACGACCACGCCGGACGCCATCCCGAAGGCGTTTCCCAACACGACGTTCGCGGTTTTTCGGGCGACACCGCCGAGCGTGAGCAGTCCTTCCATTGTCTGAGGCACGTTGCCGCCATACTCCTCAATAATCCTCTTGCAAGCGGCTTGGATGTTCTTCGCCTTGTTTCGGTAAAAGCCGGTTGAATGTATGTCGCGTTCAAGCTCCGTGTGCGTGACCTTGAGATAATCAGCCGGGCCGCTGTACTTGCGAAAAAGGTCGGCCGTGACAATGTTTACGCGAGCGTCGGTGCACTGTGCTGAGAGGATCGTGGCGATGAGCAACTCGAACGGCGTCGTATGCTCAAGGGCGCAGTGAGCGTCCGGGTATTCCGCTCTTAATCGCCGAATGACTTCGGCGGTTTGCTTCTTTCTACTGAGTGCCATTTTTTTATCGGCGGACTACATTGTAAATTGTAGATTGTACTTGTTTTTGCTGCCTTCATGAACGTTCCTTTACTTGACCTGAGCGAGCAGAACGCCGCGCTGCGACCCGAGATCGAGAGGGCTCTGGCCCGCGTGTTGGATACGAATGCGTTTATCCTCGGCGGCGAGGTTTCAGCCCTCGAGACAGAACTTGCCGAGTATTGCGGGGTTGAGCACGCTATCGCCTGTGCTTCGGGTAGCGATGCGATCCTTCTCGCCCTGATGGCTTTGGACATTGGGCCCGGGGATGAGGTCATAACCACGCCATACAGCTTTTTTGCCACGGTCAGCTCCATTACGCGGCTTGGGGCCACGCCGGTTTTTGTCGATATCGAGGCTGATACTTACAACATCGACATTTCGCAGATCGAGGCAAAGCTCACCCCGCGAACAAAAGCGATTGAGCCCGTTCACCTCTACGGCCAGTGTGCTGACATGGCCGGAATTAATGAGATCGCTGCCAAACATAAAATACCCATCGTTGAGGACGCGGCCCAGGCGATCGGCGCGGAGGAGGGCGGTCGTCGCGCGGGATCTCTTGGCGATATCGGCTGCTTCAGTTTCTATCCGTCAAAAAACTTGGGCGGCATGGGCGACGGAGGCTTTCTGACCACGAATGACGCCCGTCTCGCTGCAAAGCTCCGAGCACTGCGCGTCCACGGTGCAGAAGAGAAGTATTATCACAAATACGTCGGCCTGAATTCACGTCTGGACGGCTTTCAGGGTGCGGTCCTTCGCGTAAAGCTCCCTTATCTCGACGGCTGGACGGCCCGACGGCGTGAGAACGCGGGAGCCTACAGGCGACTCTTTACAGATCGCGGCCTGACCGAGCAGATGACTCTTCCGGTTGAGCGGCCTAAGGCAAAGCACATTTATAATCAGTTCGTGATTCGGGTGCCCGGTCGTCGAGATCAGTTGAGGGAGCATTTGACTGCGAATGGGATCGGCTCGGACATATACTATCCTTTGCCGCTTCATCTGCAGGAATGTTTCGCGTATCTCGGCTATCGTACCGGTGATCTGCCGGAGGCCGAAAAGGCCGCAAGCGAGACGTTAGCCTTGCCGATCTTCCCTGAATTGACGGAGGAAATGATTGCCTGTGTGGCCGACAGTGTCACCCTATTTTTTGAATGAACAGTGATCTGAAACTATCTTCGATCGGCACTGGTCCGCGAGTTCTCATCGTCGTCGGCATCTTGATCGCCGGCTCGGTCGCAGTCGTCGGCATCGGTTTGCAGCTTGGTAACGCGATCGCTCTCCTCTCCGGGCCCAATGATCCTACGGCCCCCGCCGCTGCTGATCTGGCCATCGCACTCGCTCCGTCCGATCCGGTCGGCTATTGGCTAAAGGGAACCGCGACAGGCTCGCTCGAAAGCTTGCAAGAGGCCGTACGGCACGCGCCTTTTGACTATCGCTGGCGGATCGAACTTGGCCGGGCACTGGAGAATGACGAGCAATACGACGCGGCTGAATTGCAGTTTCGCGGGGCCGTAGATCTTGCGCCGAAATATGCATTTGCACACTGGAGCCTGGCAAACTTCTTACTGCGTCGAGAACGCCCTGACGAGGCGATGGCCGAGCTTCGGCTCGCTGCCGATGGTGACAATTCGTATCGCGATCAGGCGTTTTCGCTGGTCTGGGAATATTTTGGCCGCGATACCGGCCGGCTTGAGGAGTTTGCCGGCAACGACTCCGAGGCCCGCGCACGGCTGGCTTATTTTTTTGCTACCCGCGGCCTGGCGACTGAGGCTCTTAAGAACTGGGAGATGCTCGACGAGGCCCAAAAGGCGTCGAACCCCGACATTCTCAAGGCGATGGCGCAGGGCCTCTTCCTGCAGCGGCATTTTAAGGAGGCGCTTGTTTTCGCTCGGCAGGCCGGACTCGATCCCGACGCTCAGTTTGAGACGGTTTCGGACGGCTCGTTTGAGAAGGGACTTGGCGGCAGCGGTGATTCGCGGTTTGGCTGGCAAGTGGTCAGAGGTGATTCGAAGGTCGAGGTCAGCGGTGACGCCAAGGTGAAGGGCGATGGCAACCGAAGCGCTCGAATGACTTTTAGAAACAGTGTAAAACCCGACTTTTACAATCTCGTCCAGACGGTCGCGGTCGAACCGAACACGCGTTATAGGCTGAGATTCTGGATCCGGACCGAGAATCTAAGGAGCGCAGGAATGCCGCTTGTCGCCGTCGTCAACGCGAATGATGACAAGCCGCTTGCGGCTTCAAAGCCGTTTGATAGCGGGACGGCTGATTGGCGCGAGGTTATTTTGGATTTCGCCACGCCCGCGGGCTGTTCCGGAATCAGTATTCGAACCATCCGGCCGGGCTGTGGTGAGGAATGCCCAATCGCGGGCACGCTCTGGTACGACGATTTTCGACTCGAACGCTACTGAGCTAGGTTGGTTTTCGATGCACACACGTCTTAGCACAGCAATATTTGTTCTCATCAGCGTCTTGGTGATCTACACGACGCTAGCCTACGGCGCGGTGCATCAGCCGGTGCTCGTCCTTAGCTATCTGATCGTCCTGTTGATCGCCGTCCTATGGGGAGCGGACATGGTCCTCGGCGGACGGCTTCGCTATAGTCGAAGCCTACTTCAGCTTCCGCTGCTCCTCTTGGCGGTTTACGGACTCGTCCAGACGATCCCGTTTGGTTATGTTTCGGTGGTCGGGGTGGGGCAAATTCCCCGTACGATCTCGCTGGAACCGAATGCGACCCAACTCACAGCCATACACATGCTGCTCCTCTGCATTTTTCTGGCCGCATGCCTTGCGTATCTCGATACGGCTGTTCGCCTGCGGCGCCTCGCTCGCATCCTGACGATCTTTGGGTTTCTATACGCCTTCTACGCGATCCTGCAGTCCGTGTTGAGCCCCGATAATATCTACGGTTTGTATGATCCGGCGTCGGCGGTTCCTTTTGGCTCATTCGTGAATCGGCACAATTTCGCGGCGATCATTGAGATGCTCATCAGTATTCCTCTCGGGCTGCTGTTTGTAGGGGCCGTCGAACGAGACAAGCGTCTGCTTTATGTGGTCGCGGCAGTACTGATGGGATCTGCACTCTTGCTCAGCGGTTCGCGTGGCGGGCTGGTCGCTTTGGGGCTGCAGCTCGTGTTTCTGGTGCTTATCTCATCGCGGGCAAGCGCACATCGGAGAACGGGCCTCAAGATAGCGCTGTCGCTGCTTCTCGTTCTGGGCGTCATAGGCGGGGCAATGTTCACCGGCGGCGACACATCGCTTACACGTTTTGCGGAGTCGGCGGCCCGACAAAACATATCGTCGGACCGATTCGAGATCTGGTCTATCACCCTCAAGATGATCGGCGATTATCTGCCGTTCGGAACAGGTCTCGGCGCGTATGCGACGGCATTCACTAAATTTGATACGGCGGTGGGCGTGGCCCGCGTTGAACAGGCCCACAATGATTATCTGCAGATCGTTTCGGATGCGGGCGTTATCGGATTCGTGCTTGGCGGTCTCTTCCTATTCTTGCTTTTTCGCGAGGGGCTGAGGCATACCGTTACACGAAATACATTTCGTCGCGGCATTGCCGTCGGAACATTTACCGCCTGCTTTGGTGTGTTAGTCCACAGCATGTTTGACTTTGTCCTGCATGTGACGGCTATCTCGGCGATGTTCCTTCTCATGATGGCTCTACTGGTCGCATCCGGCCGCCACTTTGATGACGACGTTGCGGAATTTGACGAGAGGCACTCGCGACGGCGCCGTCGGCGAAAGGCAAGCGTGACACAAATACATGAGAGTTCGCCCGCGGCGTGATCAGCCTTTCTGGGATGCAGCGGGCCTTACAAATATCGGCCGCAGCAGCCACCAGATGACCCCATGCGAGGTGTAGGCGACCGCCAGCACAAGCAAGACGTACTGCGAATAGAACCAGATCGCCATGCCGACGGCCGCGAGTGCGAGGACAAGGAAGAATCCCTTTCGTCCGCCACCGGCGGCTTTCATGCTCGAGTAACGAATGGTAGATACCATGAGTATCGCGAGGGCGGCGATTAACCCAAGCAGGGCGTAAGCGTAGTACTGCGCGGCAGCCTCGCCCTTAGCAGTCAGTGGGGCGGGTGAGAAGTGAACAATAGCGGCGAGCAGGCCGCCGGCCGGAGGTATGGGCAGACCGACAAAAGCCTTTTTGTCGAGTTTTGGGGCTCCTTCGATCAGAACATGCGGGCGGGACGCCTGGAGGTTGAAGCGAGCCAGGCGAAAGGCGCCGCACATGAGGAACATAAACAGCACGAATATGCCCAGTCCGTAGCCGGGGCTATTCTCGGCAAACGTCGGCGCGATGGCCCAGCTATAGATCAATGCGGTTGGGGCGATGCCGAAGGTGAGAACATCGGCCAGCGAATCGAACTGCACGCCGATCTCGGTCGCGGTGCGTGTGGCGCGGGCGACGCGGCCATCCATGGTGTCAAAGAGGATGGCAAGGCCGATCGCTACGGCGGCATAATTGAAATAGCCGGTGGCTAAGCCGGCATTAACCCCTATCGCCTGAAAGCCGCGGATCGACCACAGGACGGCGAAAAATCCCATCGCGACATTTGCCGCGGTGAACAGCGTCGGTATTACGTAAAGGCCTTTTTTTAGGCCTCGGTGTGGAGGTTTTGTCTCTTCGTCCGCCATCAATTCCTGATCGCCGGGCCGTACATCGCGATCACGGTCTCGCCGCCCCTGACGCGGTCTCCGACGCTGACCGTCAACTCAACATTCGCAGGCATCAGCACGTCAGTTCGTGAACTGAACTTGATCAGGCCGAATTTTTGTCCGCGACTGAGATTATCGCCTGTCCGGGGCCAACAGACAATGCGCCGGGCGAGAATTCCGGCGATCTGCGTGCAGGTCACGGCGATGTCATCGCCCTCGATGACGAGCGAATTTCGTTCGTTCAAAAGGCTCGCTTCGTTGTTTGTCGCGGGCATCTTACGGCCCGCGATATAGGTGATCTCGCGGATCGTGCCGGTGATCGGCGAGCGGTTGATGTGAACGTCGAGCGGCGAGAGAAAAACGCTCACCAGCTTGCCGTTGGCGCCGTCGTCGATCCGCGTTACACGGCCGTCGGCTGCCGAAACGATCAGTCCCTCACCGGTTGGAGGGACCCTCGCCGGATCGCGGAAAAAGAACGCCATGAACGCCGCCAGCACGAGAAAGCCGAGAGCCACGGGCCACCAGCCGAGCAGGCTAAGCCCAACAGCGATCACCAG
>JAGOWF010000055.1:0-4274 GCA_018060305.1 Pyrinomonadaceae bacterium | reverse complement strand
GTCCCTCACCGGTTGGAGGGACCCTCGCCGGATCGCGGAAAAAGAACGCCATGAACGCCGCCAGCACGAGAAAGCCGAGAGCCACGGGCCACCAGCCGAGCAGGCTAAGCCCAACAGCGATCACCAGTGGGACCAGGACGAATGGAATGCCGTCGCGAACCATAGCAAGAAGTCAGAAGTCAGAATACAGAAGTCAGAATACAGAAGTAGGAAGTGTGACGCCAACGCAGGATGCCGCTTCCGGTTCTTACTTTCTGATTTCTGACTTCTGAATTCTGACTTCTTTGCCACAAAAAAAGCCCGGCACCTTGCGACGCCGGGCGTGGAGGAGGATCGTATGAAGAGACTCTAACTACCTTATTGGATTGTCCTTTGCAAAGCTGTATGCGCACCAGGCGGCGATGAGATGGACCACCCAGCCCAACACACCTACCGAGCCGATCCACGAGACGCCGGTCAATACAAGCCAAATAATTCCGATAACTATTCGCCCGTTATAGATCTGCCCGAGCCCGGGGATCAACAAACTCAAAATGCCAGCCAGTAAAGGTTCCCGCATGATAACCAAAGTGCCTCCGAGATAACTTACGACGCGATCGGCGATATGTTTCCGAAACTTTGGTGTAACGACACCTGGATCGATCTGTATCGACAAAATCCGTATATCGTAACGATAAAAACCGCAGTTGTATCGACAAAAATCGCAATTGTATCGACGTTTTGAGAGGCTGCGCCGTTAACACGGCGAGAAAAGCGTGGACGGCAAACTTCGCGCCCATCGCAGACCGCCCGCGCGGCGAATTCGCCATTGCGCGCGCTGTTGGCTATGTTTGCCGAGCTTGCGGGTGTGCGCGATGCGGATCGCTAACTGACGACCTTTGCGTCGTCCTTTCCCGACGGGGTGCGGCAGACACCCGTAAACATTGACCTTTCGCCCCTTCAGGGCGAGATGCCCTGGAGGCGATCTTTCCAGACGTTTCACGTCTGGCTACTATCTTTTTGCGGCTCCGCCGCGAAAGAGACGCTACTCTCGCTCTTGGCGGATGTTGCAGACTTGACACAGCACGAAATATATGCTACGGTGCAAGAGACACTGGAGGAAAACCATTATGGCAAGGCGATGGGTCGAATTTGGATTGGGGCCAAAGGGCTCGACGCAGCATCGGATACATGTTTCGGCGTCGCCCGACGGCATATTGCGGCTAAACAAGCGGGCATTCGAGGTGCTGGGCAGCCCGGCCGCACTCGCACTGCTTTTTGATCCGCAAACGGCGACGATCGGCCTGCGGCCCACATCGCCCGATATGCCCAACGCCTATCGGACGAACTACAAGGAAAAAGAAGCCGGCACGCGCTTTAGCTGCCGCACGTTCTTTAGGGCCAACGACATCAGACTATCGTCCTCGATCAGTTTCCCAACCGCCCGCATCGAAGACGGCGTCCTCATCCTCGAACTAAAATACCGCGTCCCGCTGCCGAAGAACGGCCGGAGCAAAGCCCACGGAGCCTGATGAGGAGCCGCCACACCATCCGTTCTCCTGCGGCTCGGCCGCTCTATTTGGAGGACGTCTGCTTCTACGCGGCGGAGCCGCGAAAGACGGTAGCCAGACGTGAAACGTCTGGAAAGCTGCGAACGATGATTTCCGCACTGAAGGTGCGGCAGACACACGTAAACATTGACCTTTCGCCCCTTCAGGGCGAGATGCCCTGGAGGCGATCTTTCCAGACGTTTCACGTCTGGCTACCATCTTTTTGCGGCTCCGCCGCGAAAGATGTGCCGCCGACACCGTTGCGACGTTCTCGCAATACTGGCACGTTCGTGTGCCAGAACAGAAAAGCGTTGTCGCCCGATGCCCGGCCCTAGGGCCGGGCCGGGCTCAGAGGTTGGATGGCGGCAGCTAACGGTGAGGCGAGCCTGACCGCAGTGCAATAGCGGCAAGCCGAAGAAGAGCTCCTGTCGCGAACCCGTCGGCCCCTGTCCGATTGAAACAATCGACCAAACTAGGTATCCTATCGCTATTATGGACGCTATTAAGGCCTATGAAGAAGTTGTCGATTTTATCGCGTCCGGCACAACGCCCAGGAACGTGATCGCATTTCGACCTTCCGAGGCCGCACAAGAACGGGTTTCCAACCTGTTGCAGCGTGAAAAGGATAGCAAACTGACGGGTGCAGAAAGCTCCGAACTCGACCACTATATGCTTCTCGAACATCTCATGCGGCTGGCAAAGGCGCGTGCCCGCGACTTCCTGGTGAATGAGTAGCCATATCAGCAATGCGATCCGCGAGCAGGTTGCTAGTCGGGCAAATAACGTTTGCGAGTATTGTCTAATAGCCGAAGAGGATTCTTACTTCCGCCATCAAATCGAACATATCGTCAGCGTCAAACACGGCGGTTCGTCCGATCTGGAAAACCTCGCTTTGGCGTGCGTTTTTTGTAATCGAAACAAGGGGAGCGATATCGCGGCCGCCGTTCCCGGCACCCAGCGGGCAATTTTGCTTCACAACCCGCGAACGGATCGTTGGGCCGATAATTTTAGAATAAACGGCGTCGTCATAGAACCACTTACTGAATGCGGTGAAGCGACCGTGAGAATTCTACAGATGAATCACAACGATCGAATAATTGAACGTGAAATACTAAGCCGGCGCGGCAACTTTCCCAGCAATGCTGCTAAGCTGCTCGTTTTTGAGCATTAGGCGATCTGAACCCCAACCGCCCGCATCGAAGACGGCGTCCTCGCCGTCGCCGCTCCTAAACACTCAAGGAGGCGGCTGTGCCGCCGACACCGTTGCGACGTTCTCGCAATACTGGCACGTTCGTGTGCCAGAACAGAAAAGCGTTGTCGCCCGATGCCCGGCCTTAGGGCCGGGCCTGGCCGGGCTCCGGGGTTGGATGACGTCAGCTAACGGTGAGGCGAGCCTCACCGCAGTGCAATAGCGGCAAGCCGCGGTCCGACGCGCAAATAATTCTGACCGGCTTCGCGGTATTTTCACGCATACTAATGTGGAGTATCATTGCACGGAGATATCCTGAACTTGTTAGGGGAACAGTCAGGGGCATAGTGACCTCGGCCTGCGGGACGCTCGGGGCGCGAGATACGATCTTTATCACACATCAAAGGAGGGCAAGATGATGAGAAACTTTGTGAGAGGACGTTTTGGGTTGGGGCATGCGGCCGCATTAGTCGGTGGGCTGCTGCTCGCGATCATTTCTTTATCGGCGATTTTTGGCGAGACGGCGGTCGTCGTGGCGTCGGGCGGCGGCGGAGCGGCACAGGACCGTCCGGTGAACATTTTGCCCGATGGCGGCGGGACTATGCCGGCGTTGCCCTTGGATGAGATCACAGACGAACAGCGTGCCGCCATCAAGGTGGATCTGGCGGCGAGTATCGAGAGGCTCGAACGCGAGGGCAAGCTGCCGCCTGCGCGGCCCGAGGTGGTCGCATTGTCGTGGCCGCTGCAAAAGGCGGCGAGTGCGTCTGATTTTGCCGTTGACGCTATATCGAATTTCGTTGACCAAAACCCCGCATTCCCAAACCAGCTTCAGGATTGGAACTGCGGCATGCGGACTTACGACACAAGCGGCGGCTACAACCACGCCGGGATCGATATTTTTACCTGGCCGTTTGGGTGGAAAAAGCTCGACGATAACAGCGCCGAGATCGTGGCCGCAGCACCGGGAACCATTATTCTCAAGAGCGACGGCAACTTTGACCGTAACTGCACCTTTAATTCGAGCAACTGGAACGCGGTGTATGTCCGTCATTCCGACAATTCGGTCGCGTGGTATGGGCACATGAAGAAAAACTCGCTGACGACAAAACCCGTGGGGGCGACCGTCGCCCTTGGCGAGAAGCTCGGTATCGTCGGCAGCTCGGGCAATTCGACAGGCCCGCATCTGCACTTCGAACTCTATAATGCCGCCGGCCAACTGCAGGACGCCTATCAGGGCGCATGCAATACGATGAACAATTTCACGTGGTGGGCCATCCAGCCGGCTTACGACATCCCGCGCGTCAATAATCTGATGACACACTCAGCGGCCATGTCATTTCCGACGTGTCCTTCGACCACGGAAGTTGTAAATGAGAAATCTTCGTTCAGGAGCGGGCAATCGGTCATCACGGCCGCTTACTATCGCGACCAGCCGGGCGGCGTTTCGACACAGTATTCGATCATCCAGCCTAACGGCGCCGTGTTTCAGTCGTGGAGCCATGCGAGCCCTCAGACGTATGTAGCCTCATATTGGTATTGGACGAGGACGCTTCCGG
>JAGOWF010000054.1:7188-12197 GCA_018060305.1 Pyrinomonadaceae bacterium | reverse complement strand
CGTTATCCTGACGCGTTCGACGCCGGTTTTTGATCTGCCGAACAAGCGCGTGATCAAATCCGTCGATGGCGGCTCACTTGAAATTCCTGCCGGTGCCGTAGTCGTCCAGGGCTCGCGAGCCGTAACAAACGATTTTGGCCGTGAAAACGGCCTGTCGATCTATTGCCCGATCATCGTCAAATACCGCGACGAGAGGACCGATGCCGCGACGAAATTGGAAGATTATCTCCGCTGAGCTCGGAGATTCCGCTTGACAAAACCATGTCAATGTGATACGGTATTGCAATGATGCAACGTCTGGCGGCCGCTTCTAATTGTTTTTTTAGGAAACGGCGGGACAGGGGGCAAATTGCTCGTAAGTTATTGAAAAGATACCATGTTATTTGTCCCACTAACGAGCGGGACACTAGTGGGACACGCGCTCGACGTCGCGGGTGTAAACGCAGTGAGTACACCATTTAGGGTCGATCTGCTAAAAATGGTGTCTCACGGACCATTCAGTTATCATGGTCAATATGACATTACCAATCGATGAGGAAAACAAGGGCCTGAAGGACAAGATCACCGGCCTTGGCCAGAAGATAATCGGCGAGATCGAAGAGATCGGCGGAGCCCTGACCGGCGACCCGACAACCATCGCCGAAGGCGAGCTGAACGTCGAGATCGGCGAGATCCGTGAGGAGTTAGCGGACGCGGAACCGCCGGCGTAGGCCGGTCGCAGTCAATATTCGACGCAATGACTGACACAAGAAAACAAAGGGCCGGCTTTCTTCCGGCTGCTCGGATGCGCGGCCTTCAGCCGACGCTGATCCGGCAGTTCTTTGAACGCGCGCTACCTGACAGCATTAACTTTGGCCTCGGTGAGCCTGATCTGCCGACTCCGCAATTCATGCGCGATGAGGCTGCACGCGTCGCTCGTGATGAGCAGAATGGTTATACCTCGCATCCGGGCCTGCCCGCATTGCGTGACAAGATCGCCGAGCAATATCCGCATCTCGGCCTACCGCGAACGGGCGTCGTCGTCACCTGTGGCTCGCAAGAGGCGATGACCGACGCGTTTATGTGCGTGGTTGACGAGGGCGACGAAGTGCTGCTGCCAGACCCGAGCTTTCCGGCATACGACGCGTGCACGCGTATCGCTCAGGGCGTGCCGGTCTATTACCGGATGCCTGCGGACGATGAATTTGGATTTGATATTTCAAATTTCAGATCTCAAATTACAGAACGCACGAAGGCGGCGGTCGTGATCTCGCCCTCGAATCCGACGGGCAAGGTATTGACCGAACAGAACCTCCGTGACATCGCCGCTGCACTCGACGGCACGGGAATTTGGCTGATCTCGGACGAGATCTACAGCGATCTGTATTTTGGGATAAGGCCGCGTTCGGCAAGCGAATTCTACGACAAGACGATCATCGTGAGCGGCCTGTCAAAATCGCTATCGATGACCGGCTGGCGTCTCGGCTGGGCCGCGAGCAAGGATGCCGATGTGATGGACGCGATACAAGTGCTGCACGGCTACACGACCGTCTGCGCCGCGACGATCGTTCAAAAGGCGAGCTTACTAGCTTGGACAGACGACGCAGAAGCCGCGAAGCAGCATGCGCGCGATGTTTACAAACGGCGCAGCGAGTTTTTGGTCGAGCTCTTGAAAAATGAACTGGGTTTACGCCCAACTTCGCCCGAAGGTGCCTTTTACACAATGCTCGACGTCCGCGATCTGGGCGACGATCTCGAGATCGCCGAGAAATGCCTGCAGAACCGTGTCGTGACCGTCCCCGGCGTGGCATTTGGCGACGAGGCGAAAGGGTTCCTGCGGATATCGTTCTGCAACACAGAAGACCGCATGACCGAAGGGGTTGAGAGGATGAAGCAGGCACTGCAGGCATAAGGGAACACATCAAAGTTGTGAAAAAGTACAGAGTAGGAATTTTGGGTGCGACGGGAACAGTTGGGCAGCGGTTTTGCCAACTGCTTGACGGGCATCCACAGTTTGAGATCACGGCCTTGGCGGCGTCTGACCGGTCGGCCGGCAAGCCGTTCGCAGAGGCGTGTGCGTGGAAGCTGCCGGGAACGATCCCGGCAAGCGTTCGCGACATCGTCGTGCAGCCGATCGAGCCGCCGTTGGACTGCGACCTCGTTTTTTCGAGCCTGCCGTCGAATGTTGCTCGCGAGACTGAAGAGGCGTTTGCCCGTGCCGGTTATCCGGTCATCAGCAATTCGTCGAGCTACCGCATGGACGAGGACGTGCCGTTGGTGATCCCTGAGATCAATGCGGATCACGTTGGTTTGATTGAAGTGCAGCGCGCGAACCGCGGCTGGGCCAAGGGTTTTATCGTTACCAATCCTAACTGCGCAGTCATGAGTTTTGCACCGCCTTTGGCCGCCCTCGATCGTAATTTTGGGGTTGAGGCCGTGATATTGACGACGTTCCAGGCCATCTCGGGCGCGGGCTATCCGGGCGTTGCCTCGCTCGACATCGTTGATAATGTTGTGCCCTACATCGCCGGCGAAGAGCCAAAGGTCGAGACCGAAGCACAAAAGATCCTGGGCGAATTTGCTGACGGCATTATCGTCAGGGCAGATTTTCCCGTTTCGGCACAGTGCTTCAGAGTCAACGTCGTCGATGGTCATATGGTCTCGGTCCGGGTCAATCTGAAGAACAAGGCAACACTCGAAGAGGTCGTTGCCGCTATGCGCGAGTTTCCTGCGCTCGATCTGCATTCGGCGCCCGAGACGTTCATTGAGGTAACCGATGAGCCGTCGCGGCCGCAGACGAGGCTCGACCGCGACAACGGCAATGGAATGACGATCACGGTCGGGCGTGTGTTTCCAGACAACGTATTCGATTATCGATTCGTCGCCCTCAGCCACAATACCGTCCGAGGCGCCGCCGGCTGTGCCGTGTTGAATGCCGAACTGTTGATCGCAAAGGGAACTATCTGATCCTAATAAGAACGAGCCTCCTCGAGACTATGTGCGAATTCCACGTTTTGCGGCGACACCGCCACGAGATCCTGCAGGGCAGTTTCGGCGTTCCGAATATACTCACTTGCCGAGGCCTCATTCCGAATCTTTAGGATTTTCCCGATCGACAGGTTGCAAAGGGTGAGATCGTATTGCCATTCGCGATTATTGGGGTCGCGACTCGTGAGGTCGACCGCCGAGACCCGAGCGGCACGAAAACCGGTAAGGGCATTGTCGATCCGTCCGAGTTGGAATTCCGCTTCGGCAAGCATTCGATGCACCGCGAGCAGTTGCCGTCGAACGGAGAGATCGGCCGGATCGCTTGCAGACACGACTGAATAGTGGGTCTCGGCGTTCTGCAGGGATCTGATCGCAGCTGTGGATCGACGCACTTTAAGCTGGGCCCTGGCCATCTCTATGTAGCAATCCGCTAGTGAATTACGTTCCGCGAGGTTCTGCTTATCGAGGGCAAATAGCCCCTGCTGTAATCTCAGGGCCGTTCCTAGATTCTCGATGCCTTCGTTTGGGTAGCCGCCTTGGCTTAGGCCAAGCCCGAGAAAGGAATGTCCGCTAACGACAGCGCGACGAAACCGCATATCGGTCGGGTCATCGTGATGCAACTGCTCGGCGATGGACAGTGATGCGCGAAGGTCCTCAATAGCACGGTTGTTGTCGCCCATGACCATTCGGACGTAACCGATGTAGTTGAGAACGATGAACTTTGCCCGCATCGAATTCTCGTTGTCAGCCTCCTCTGCGAGCAAGCCCTCGTTGATATCAAATGCCTGTGTGTAATTCTCGAGACTATCCGTCAGTGAGCCGCTTCTTAGTATCGATTGGCCCAGCGAGAGATAAGCGCTCCGCAATTGCTTGCGCGCTTCGATGCCCGTCGAGCCCGAAACCGCAAGTGGTGAAATGAGAGCGATCGATGCCCGGAACTGCTCAGCCGCAGCCGCAATGTCACCCGTAACAGTTACTATGCCGCCGATCTGCTGATGACTTCGGGCGAGATCGATCGCTCGCTCCGGATTTGAACGATCTGCCCCAAATAAGGCAAGTCGTAACTGGAGGGCCTTTTTCTGGCTTTCAAGCGCGCCGCCTGCATTTCCGAGATTCGGCTTGAAAATCTCAGCCTGGATCTCACCGACCTTTTCGTAAGCTGCGGCCAATTCTGACTGCAGGCCTGGATCATTGGCCGATTCAGCCGCGAGCTTGTCGAGGTAATCGATCGCACGCGTAACGACCAGTTCACGGGCCTTGATGGGACTCTCGTCTATCTTTTCATTGACCTCGAATATGAACGAGTTAGCCAGAGAGCGGACCTCGTTGAATCGTTGCTCGGCCTTCGTTCGTTCGATGTTTGCGAGCCGTGCCTGATATGCGGTCGCTATTATTCCGCCAAGCAAGATCACGATCGTAAGAGCAGCAGAAGCGACGACAAGCGGATTTCGCCGTGTAAACTTCTCGGCACGATATCGGAGTGTATCTTGCCGTGCCAGCACCGGAAGGCCTTTGAGATGGCGGCGAACGTCCTCTGACAACTGCTCGACCGACGAATATCGCCTCTCGGGCTCTTTTTTTAGGGCCTTAAGAACGATGTTATCGAGGTCGCCGCGAAGCTGTGATCGAAAGCTCGTTCGGACACCGATCTCGGTTGGCTCGCCGGTCCTCGGCGACGATGGCCGGGCTGGCTCGATCCCGGCCGAGCGGAAAATCTCACCGACCGAACGACCGTTGTGACAAAAGGGTCGGCTGCCGGCCAGCATTTCATACAAGATCACGCCAAGCGAGTAGATATCAGTCGCTGTCGTCAGATTCTCGCCCAAGATCTGCTCGGGCGAGGCATATTCGGGCGTAAAGGCAAAGTGACGCGTGACGGCTTCGCCAGAAATGTCGGAGCTCACCAGTTTTGCGATCCCGAAATCGAGCAGCTTAGGCTTGCCATCTTTCGTTACGAGAATATTCGATGGCTTGAGGTCGCGATGGATCACGAGGTTTCGATGAGCAAACGCAACTGCAGCGCATACCATACGAAACAGGTC
>JAGOWF010000054.1:0-7088 GCA_018060305.1 Pyrinomonadaceae bacterium | reverse complement strand
CGTAACATTCGGTGCAGGAATAGCTTGGCCGTGGACCATTCGCGTTTTACGGTCGCGGGCGATATCGATTCGACCTCGGCGATCTCGTCAACCGTGAGCCCGCCGAAGAACTTCATCTCGACGATCCTCGCCTGTTTTGCATCCAACTCTTCCAGTTTTGACAACGCCTCGTCCACTGCCAGCACGTCCAGCGGTTCACTGTCGCCGAAGCTTACGGCGTCGTCGATGGCGATCTGAGTCTTCTCTTTACCGCCACGCTTTAGCCGGTTCCGGCCGCGGGCATGTTCGATCAGTATCTGTCGCATCAGCCGCGATGCGAAGCCGAAGAAATGTGCCCGATCCTGCCACTCGATCTCACTTTGTCCGATCAGTCGAATGTACGCCTCGTGGACAAGCGCGGTCGGCTGCAGAGTGTGGCCGGATCGCTCGCGCGATAGGTGAGCTCCGGCGAGCCGCCGCAGTTCCGAATAGACTATCGGCAACAGCTCATCGACCGTCGAACGCCCGTCGGAACGAAGCTCCGCGAGGATCTGCGTGATCGGCCTGTCTGTCATAAAGCCTCGGACGCCCAAAGAATAGTGCGATTCGGCAACGGAATCAACAGAGACGATATTTAGTTGCGGAATCGCACCGCACCGTTGTTCCCTCGTTGTCACCGCTTTGGCGGCAACGTCAAAGCCCATGCCAGCGATGACTTGTGCGGGACATCGCTTTTGACTATTCAGCATAACCTTATTGATCGCAATATTTAGACCCGCGTTGCGAAGAAAATGTCCCGAACTGTCCCGCTAGTGTCCCGGCCCCTAGCGGGACACGCAACATCCTTATATTGCATCATTTAACCCTCAAATTAGCTTCACATCCCGTCATTTTTTGAAAAAAAATAAAATATTTCAGTTGCGACATTGCAACAATGTATTATATTATCAACGCAAAGTCAAGTGTTTTCTCGTATATCGGAGTTTTTTGAGCCGAACTTGACCCGTTTGTCGCATATATTTTTAGGACTTTTGTATCTTATCGGTGCCGGAAAGATAGAACGTATTCGCTCGCATTATGGCTTTTAGAACAGTGACGTTTGGAATGCGCTCCGCGGCCGGCGCCTTGAGCGTCGCGATCGTCGCGACGATCTGCCTCCCGACCATCGCGTATTCGCAGATAACGGTTGCTTCGCTTGAGACTGATCTGGCGGGATTGCGATCGCAGCTTGCGGTCGAGCAGATCACCCCCTTGAACCGCGAGCGGCTGCTGCGAACCGCTGCAGCGAAACTCAATCAGATCGGTGAACTTCGTTACGCCGTGGGAGAGCACGATCTGGCCGTGCTGGCCTTTACCGAGGCCGACGAGGCCCTCAAAGAAGGCCACCGCAGTGCCTATTCCCGGACGCAGTCAGACTTGGCCGAAGCGGAAAAACTTCTCACGCAGCTCTCGTCCGATCCTGATCCTCAAACGCGCACGATCCGGGCTTCAATGGGGCGTGTGTTAGTATCGGTCAGCCTTTCCGAAGCCTACAACGAAGCGCGATACGCGGGCGACGAGGCGGCGCAGCGAGAATACCTTTCGCGAATGGCCGATCTCGCGCGTCAGGACAGCAACTTTGGAAAGCAGGCTGAGGCTCTGGAAAAACTCGGTGAGATCGAGTTTCAAAATGGGAATAACGACACGGCGTTTGAGCATTATACGGCGGCGTTAGGGCTTCGACGCACGGAAGGCAAAAACGAATGGTGGACACTCGACCAGATCGCGAACGCGAAGTGGTATCTAGGCGATTTTGACGGAGCTCTTGAGGCCTACGATACAGTTGTCAACGAGACACGGCGGATCAATGATTCTCTGCTAGTGATTCCCGACGGGTCGTCAGCGACCAAAGCCGAGGCGTTGGCCGGCGAGCGTGAGGTCGTGCGGATTACGCTCATTCAGGCATTGCTGAGCACTGCCCAAATCAACGCGACTCGCGGCCGTTACGGTGACGCGGAAAAGGTGGTTGCAGAAGCGACCGAGATCGTGAAAAAGATGAGTTCATCCGACGCCTCAGCGCCCGAAACGATCAAGGCGATACTCACACTCTCGACGGCATCGGCTAACGCGAACATCTTTAGGATGCTGGGCCGCCTGTGCGAGGCGCAGGGCGACGCTGCCGGGGCGGTAAAGAATTATGTCACCTCGGCCGATCTGTTCAGCCAGCTTTCGGGCGGTGCTCCGTCGGGGGCTCTCGCGGGCCTCAGATCACGCCTCGCACGGGTCTATCGTGATCAGGGAAAATTCGACGAGGCCCGTGTTAATGTTCGCGAGGCCTTGCGCGTTCGTCGCCGACTGCTGCAAACATCCGGTGCCGCCTCAGCCCTCGTGCTTGCCGCTCGGATCGAGCTGGCAGCAGGACAGCCGACTGCGGCGGCAGACTTCGCACGGCAGGCCAAGGAAGCAGCGTCGGAGACTAAACTCGACGACGTGATCGCCGAGGCCGCAGAGCTTGAGGCCGATCTGGCAACGACAAATGACCCAACAAGTGCTTCAGCGATAGACGATTATCGCGTGGCGGTCGAATCCTACAAGAAAGCCGACCTTCGCCCACCTCTGGCCCGAGCTGCGAACTCGCTCGGGCTTGCTTATGAACGCCACGGCAACCTGAAAGACGCCGAGGCAGCGTACAAGATCGCCGTGGATGCCGCCGAGCAGATGCGCGGCAGTTTTGCGACATCCGAGTCGTCGGATGCCTTCTCAGACCGGCGAGATATCACGGTGATCTATCAGCGTCTCGTCGAACTGCTCGTCAAACAGGGCCGCATCGAGGAAGCGTTGCAGTTTGCAACACGAGCACAGCGGCGTGATTTGGTCGATGCAACGCCGATCGGCGAGATCAAGCTCAGCGGTATTGGCGCAGCGGCCCTGGCAAGGCTCCTCGCAGCAGATCAACGCGAACAGGCAGCGCTCGCGGGACGCTCAAATAAGAAAAGCGGTATGGTGATGGCTATTTCGCCGGACGAGGCTGCGTCGGCCGACGCTATCAGCGGCGCTCGAGCGGACTTTGACTCGGCGGCAACCGAGCTCGAAGTCGCGGTCCCGGAACTCAAGCTCACCGTCGGCCCCGCCGATCTCAAGGCGATGCAATCGTCAGTCGGGCCGCGCGAGGCCGTGCTTTCGTATCTGGTAACGCCTGAGGCGCTGTTCATATTCGTCGTTCGCCGCACCAGCATTTCCGTCCGCACAGTCGCAGTCAGTCGCGTTACAATTAGGACACTTACCGCCCGGACTCGTGAGGGGCTGGCAGAATTCAGCCACGAATTCTACGAACTTTCGAGCGACGCCATCGCTGGGTTTGCAATGGAAAAAGCCCGGCCCGATCTGCGATTCGACGACAAAAGCGAGTATTACAAGAAGCGCCTCGCTCCGATCAATCGCTCGCTGCGCTCACTCTATCAGCAGATGATCGCGCCCGTCGATGACCTGATCGGGGATGCAGACACGCTCAGGATCGTCCCGAACGCCGAGTTGTTTCTGCTTCCGATAGCGGCCCTGATCGCCCCGGACAATAAATATCTGCTCGAGAAGTATGCGCTGGTATTTGCCACCGCCGGTGATGTTTCGGCATTAAAAAAGAAAACACCGGCCGCATCCGGGCTTGTGGCATTCGGCGATCCGAGTGAGGCGAACCTCGATGGCGCGCTGGAAGAAGTAAAAGCGATCCAGAAGGTCTTTCCCGCCTCGCGTCTCTATACCGAGGACAAGGCCACGAAATCGCAGCTCTTCAAGATCACGTCGGCAAAGATACTTCACTTTGCCACGCATGGCCATATAAAATACCCCCCGCAGGCAAGTACTATCCAACTCGCCCGTCTTCCGGGTATTGCCGACCCTGACCTGAGCTACGGCGAGATACGCACGCTGCCGCTTCGCTCATCCGAGATGATCGTGCTGTCGGCTTGCGAGACTGCTCTCGGCGGCATCAATGGCAATGAAGCGGGCGTGTTTATCGAAGCGTTTCGCGGACTGACAAACTCCGTCGCCGCCAGCCTCTGGTCGGTTGACGACGTAGCGACCAAAATGCTGATGGTCGAATTTTACAGGAACCTGGCCGCCGGCCAAGCCCGGGCGGCCGCGATGCGAACTGCCCAGCTAAAAGTGTTGCGTGACGGTCGCACAAAGAACCCGTTATTCTGGGCGCCATTCGTCCTTTACGGTGACGGCGGCAGGATGACAACAAATTCTCAAGGGGCAAGGCCCCGAAAACAGGAGACGAAGCAATGAAAGAAAACGAAATGGTCACAAGCGTTTTTGGCGAGATATCACGGCGCGAACTGCTCCGATATCTCGGCGCCGCGGGACTGGCGTTTGGCCTCGGTGGGCGTGGACTTTTTGCATTACCGCCGGACGGCGCCGCCGTGCCGCCTGTCAAGCTGGGCGGCACACCGTTTCGCGAGATCACCAATTTCCAGACATTCATCGATGAAAAATACGACATTCGTAAATTTCAAAAAGCCGGCACGCCGAAGCCCCGCAGCCGTGACACCTCATGGCTCGACAAACCGAGCAATGCGCTCGGCGTAAGCCTGCTGCAATTCACAAATCCCGCATCAATATCGCTCAATAGCTGCTCTCAGGCCGCGACGGCAACCGTTTTGAACTTTTACAAGAAAGCTCCCACTGGCCTTGTCGGAGATGCGATCACTGAAAAGATCTACGGTGAATATCCGCCCGACGGGGGTGAGCGTGGAACGTCATTTCGGCACACAGTCAAAACGATGGAATCATATGGCCTCAAGACATGGTCGGGCTGGAGTAACGAACTTGGCGAAGAAACAATGATCGAGAAGCTCAAGACATACGTCTCGCAGGGTCGGCCCTGCACCTTGCTCGTCGATCTGAAAGCACCTCGACGCATCACCGGAGCCGGAATGCAGGGCCATTTCGTCGTCGTTTACGCATACAATGAAACACATGTTTTCATGACGAACTGGAACTACGGTAAGAAAAATGGCTGGCTCAACGACTGGGCGACGTTCAAGACGGCATGGAGTCTGCCCGAGGGCCGGATGCACCATTCGATGGCTGTCGGTTGGGCGTGATGCTTTCTTTTTTTCTGCGGCTGAAATAGACTTGAGGTAGATGATCGAACGCTACACACTGCCCGAAATGGGCGCGGTCTGGTCGCTTCAAAACAAATTCCAAAAGTGGCTCGATGTCGAGATCGCGGTGTGCGAAGTTCACGCCGAGGACGGCACGATTCCGTCGGATGCGTTGGCAGAGATCAAGGCAAAGGCGGGGTTCACCGTCGAGCGGATCAACGAGATCGAAAGGACGACCGATCACGATGTGATCGCGTTTACAACGAACCTCGCCGAGAATATCGGTGCGGCATCGCGGTTTGTGCATTATGGGCTGACTTCGAGCGATGTTGTCGATACGGCGAATGCGTTATTATTGAAAGAGTCGTGCGACATTCTGCTTGCGAAGATCGATGCGTTGATGGAAGTTCTAAAACGTCGCGCGTTCGAATTCAAAGACACGCCGCAGATCGGCCGAACTCATGGCATCCACGCTGAGCCAACGGCGTTCGGACTCGCGTGGGCGTTGTGGTACGAGGGCATGCGAGCGAACCGCAAACGGCTCGAACGGGCAAAGTCTGCGGTGTCAACGGGTAAGATCAGCGGGGCGGTCGGGGCGTTTGCACACCTTTCCCCGGATGTCGAGCAGCGCGTCTGCGAACGGCTTGGCCTGACAGCGGCAAAGGTATCAACGCAGGTCATTCAACGCGAATCTTACGCCGAATACCTGACGACGCTTGCGATCATAGCATCGTCGCTTGAGAAGATCGCGCTGCAGGTCCGTCATTGGCAGCGGACAGAGGTCCGCGAGGCACAGGAGGCGTTCAAGAAAGGTCAAAAAGGCTCGTCGGCGATGCCGCACAAGCGAAATCCCATCCTATCCGAACGCATCTGCGGCATGGCACGAACTGTGCGGGCAAACGCCATTGTTGGCCTCGAAAATGTCGCTCTCTGGCACGAACGAGATATCTCGCACTCGTCCGCCGAGCGCATCGTGCTGCCCGACTCGAGCGCGACGACGGATTACATTCTCGCCAAGACAACCTCGCTGCTCGACACGCTCATTGTCTATCCCGAGAACATGCTCAAGAATCTCGGCCTCACGCGCGGGCTGGTTTTTAGCGGGCAGTTGTTGCTGGCATTGACCCAAAAGGGCGTCTCGCGCGAGGACGCTTATGCGTGGACGCAGCGAAACGCAATGAAAGTCTGGGATGAGGGCGGCGATTACAAAGAACTCGTCGAGAAAGATGGGGACATTTCGTCACACCTGTCCGCCGAAGAGATCGCACATGTTTTTGACCTCAAACATTATCTTCGCAATGTCGATACGGTCTTTGCGCGCGTGTTTGGCCGGGAGTAATGACGGAAGCACTGACATTAAAGACACTTGCGGCAGCAACTCGAACACTTACAAGAAAGCACCGAGAACTCGCTCACGTTTACGAAACCTACGGCGCGCCGCCTTTGTGGGACCGCAAGCCCGGCTTCGCGACGCTCCTGCACATCATCCTTGAGCAACAGGTTTCGCTCGCGTCGGCCAAGGCGTGTTTTGACAAGCTCACAGCACGGATCGGCACTGTCTCGCCCGAGAATATCCTCACGCTCGATGATGGCGAGATGAAACAAGTTGGTTTTAGCCGGCAGAAGACGGCCTACGCGCGCCATCTCGCCGAAGCCGTGCTGCAAAAGCGGCTCGATCTCAACGAATTGCGTTCCCTACCAGACCTCGAGGCCAAGGCGCGGCTCATAGACTTGAAAGGCGTGGGCGAGTGGACGAGCGACATCTACCTTCTGATGGCGTTGCTCCGCCCCGACGTAATGCCGCGCGGCGACATTGCGCTCCACGCCGCATGGCAAAATCTCTCTGGACAGCCGAGGCCGTCGGCCGATGAGTTCATTAAAGTCGCAGAACGCTGGCGTCCGTTTCGGTCGGTGGCCGCAAGGCTGTTGTGGCATTACTATCTAAGCGAAAGGGCAGGGCGGCATAAGTCAGGAGCACGGGCTACGGCGGCTTCGACCGAACAGGTTCTGTTGCCTATTCAGGCA
>JAGOWF010000271.1 GCA_018060305.1 Pyrinomonadaceae bacterium | reverse complement strand
AAGCTGTGCTTCACCGTTCGCTTACCAAAAACCTCTTGAGGCTCTGCCTCCGCGCTCGCGGCGGCGTAGCCGCAGAAGAAGTTAGCCCGCCGCCGGAAAAGCAGAGCTTTTCCGCAAATAGACGGGCAAAGCCCGCGCTAATCACGACGGCGTCTCTTGCTGACATACAGTTGGATCAGGACATCGACCGTTTTGCCGAGCGTGAATAGCACGACCGGCACGATGATGGCCGAGATGATAGTTATTGGGTCAGCCGCCGCGACGAGCGACGGCGTCGAGCTTAGCCAGGCTAAGAGTGCGTTTTTGGTGTCATTCATGGTCAGTGGTCAGTGGTCAGTGGTCGGTGGTCAGTAGTCAGTTCACGGATGCGGCCGAGAATTATTTGTCGATAGAGGTACAGAAGCGTTAGCAGTCCGGCGATCAGGGCGACGACGATCCAGACTTCGCGGGGCAGGCCTGTGAGAAAGCCGAATACGGCCCATGCGGCTTGCCATAGCGTGCCGCCGACGGTCGTCCAGAGCGATTTCACGCGGTCGGTGCGATGGATAACGCCGCTCACGATACCGTCAACGCGGTCGAATTGTTCAAATACGTCGGAGCGCAGGCTGCCAGCCTGCGGTCGCTTTTCATTCGCGGCGACCATAGGACCCGAAACATCGAACGAGTTTCTCTTTTCTTCCTCGCTTTTTTCTTCGTGCGTCATACGCAGGCTAGCAGCCTGCGTTCCGACAGTCACCAGCCGATAACCGTGCACGTTCAGCGGCAGGCGCAATTCCCAGTTGCCGATCGCGAGTTGATCGAGAAAGAACCGCGTGCGATACGCGGTCTTTTTGAGCCGCGCGATATTGGTCAGCCACAGATGTCGGCGGCGCACGTATGACATGATCCACGCCTTTTCTGTGTCGGCTTGTGTTTTTTCGCCGAGCCGGTCAAACGCTCCGTGGACAATGCCGTCGTAAACAACTGCGAGCGACAGCGGACATACAAAGCCGCGTTTTTCACAGACGTCGATTGCCGGTTTCAGATAGAGGCGAAATGCCGTCTCGACTTGCGCCTCGCGCATCTCGCGTGTGACGGCTGCGGCACGCAGCGCGCTTTTGAATCGGTCATCAGCGGCGAGTTTTGCGATCGCGGCTCGCGTGCGTTTGAGGAGCAGAGGCCGCTTTTCGATCAGCACGTCGCGGCCGACCGGACAGGCCGTTGCCAAATATTCATCGAGAAGCGCGAGCAGCGAGCCCGACCGATGCGTGAACTGCGCGATGCCATACGAGACGCCCGCGCCATCGTCGAGCACGGCGACGGCCGCCGCGTCGCCCATCGGCCGCGAGGTCTCAAAGATGTTGATGATGGACAAAGCCTTTAGCTTGTCGGCCTCTGAAAACGTCTGCGTCTGTGAATTTACGTCTTGCATATGCAACGAAGATGTGCTATAAGATCAAATAGCCGGACGATATTGGGCGAGCCTTTCGTAAGTCGAGATTTCCCTCGCCGCTTACATCTCGCCCGGCATGATCGTGAGGCTAGATCATCCGCAAGAAAATTGATATGACAGATCGCGCAGAAACACACAAAAAGTGCAAAATGATGCAGAAAATGCAAAAAGACACAGATCGCGCAGATAGCGTTCCCAGTGGTGCTAACGGTGCTGGACGGGACGTAGTAACAGGCCGCTTTGCGGTAGTAAATTCAACCCTTTTGACACATAACGACAATGACAAACACACAACGAACATTGGATTTATCGCCGCGAACACTCCTTCGCCTGTCGGAGATCGAACGGCTCATTCGCAAGCATCGGATCATCGTTCCGCCGCCGGGGCGAGGCATGCTCCTCGCGTGGTGTGAGGACGGAACATTTGAGACGGCACCGCGAAAGAGCTTTCGCTCGGCCTATCTGGTCTATGAGGATTCGTTCCTTGCCTGGGTCGAGCGGCTAAAGGTTCCGGTGTGAACCTAATGGCGCGCAGGTGCGTATCTGTCAGCTAATTTGTTAATATTTTTGGCAACGGAACTTTTTAATATGGCTGATAAGACAAAACCGCAACCTAAGAGTAATGCGCCGATGCTGATCATCGGCCTCGTCCTGATCGTGGGCGCCGTCGCCGGCTGGTATCTGCTGACCAAGCCAAAATCACCGACGCCGGCGAACAACAGCAACACGGCCGCGGCCAACTCGAACTCGAGTTCGCCGAAAGCGCAGACGATTCCCGCAAATGCGCCGCCGGGAGCGAATCCGCCTAATCAGGCCGGCTCGCCAAACGCGCTTGTGACGGTCGAGGAGTTTGCCGATTTCCAGTGCGGCTCGTGCGCCTCGGTGCATCCGGTGATGAACGAGATCAAGGCCTACTACGGCTCAAAGATCCGTTTCGTCTTCCGCAATTTCCCGCTGCCGATGCACGACAAGGCATACGACGCGGCCGTGGCCGCCGAGGCCGCCGGCAACCAGGGCAAATTCTGGGATATGCAGAACCTGTTGTTCTCTAACCAGAAGGCATGGGCCAGCTCGGCGAGCTACAAGACGATGTGGAAGGAATATGCCCAGAAGATCGGCCTCGATGTGCCGAAATGGGAAAACGACATGATCAGCACGATGACAAAGAGCCGCGTCGATGCTGACATCGCGCGCGGCAAGGGCGTCAACATCAATGCGACGCCGACGCTCTACATCAATGGCGTGCCGTTCCAGTTTGCCGAGATGCAGGCGAGCGCATTAAAGGCCGCGATCGATGCCGAACTTGCAAAAGTCACACAGGGCGGCAACTCGAACGCACCCGCAAACGCGGCTCCCGCAAATACCAACGCCGCAGCGCCAAAGCCGTGACGCCCGACGCCGAGATCGTAATTGAACAAACCGCCGCCCCGAGCCGTTTATGGCCCGTGGCGGCGGCTGTCGTTGCTCTCATCGGCCTTGCCGATTCGATCTATCTGACCGCGCACCATTACACGGCCGAGCCCGTCCCGTGCAGCCTGATCGAGGGCTGCGAATCGGTGCTGACCAGCGCGTATGCCGAATTCGCCGGCCTGCCGCTGGCGTTGTATGGCGCAGCGGCGTATTTCGTGGCATTCTCGCTGGCGGTGCTCGCGGCTTTCGGCGACAAACGGATGTGGCGGCTCTTCGCCATTCAGGCATTCCTGATGGCCGCATTCAGCGGCTGGCTGATCTATGTGCAGGGAGCTCTCATCGGCGCGTTCTGCCAGTTTTGCCTGCTCTCGGCGCTGACGTCGCTTACTCTCTTTATCATAGCTCTCGCATCGCGTCCGTGGCGTTGATCTGATTCCGCCCGATTTATGAACCAACTTCCGACCGGGCTTTGCCCATCGATGTGCGGAAAAGCTCCGCTTTTCCGAGAGCCGATTTATTCAATTGCGGCTACGCCGCCGTCCGGGTGCAGCGGCGTAGCCGCGCAAGAAACGGACGTGTTCGGAAAAGCGGAGCTTTTCCGCAAATCGAGGCGGCGAAGCCGCTAAGAGAAAGTTCGTAGCATACGTTCCTGAAACCAACCACTCATTCGCCACGAATACTATTATCGTGCGGCTCCGCAGAGCGGATGTTTGTAGATAGCCGGAAAATGCGATAGCTTAGAACCATTATTCAGACGCCTATTTTTCTGTGGCCCAAGCTATCCTGAACAGAATTGCCGCCGGAGACCGCACCGCCGTCGAGGAATGCCTCAACAGCTACGGCGGCCTTGTGTGGTCGATCGCGCGAAAGATGCTGCGCAATTCGGACGAGGCCGAGGATGCCGT
>JAGOWF010000053.1:7101-12277 GCA_018060305.1 Pyrinomonadaceae bacterium | reverse complement strand
GTAGATTAGACGCAAGAGAGTCTCCCGTGGCCTATCAATCCTTCTTTCGCCTGATGAGTTACCTCCAGCTTTAGCTGGAGGTGACTGGTTAAAAAATCATCGGGCTTTAGCCCAACACTGTTTCGGCAAAAGCCGGTTTGGGATGAGCACTCAACCTCCAGCTAAAGCTGGAGGCAACTCATGAAGCCGGATGAAACTTAGCTGGAGGCAATTTATTGAATAAATATCTCATCCACAAATATCCACGGATCACCGCCGGCTCCCGGATGCCAGGATGGGATCTTGCCGATGTTGTGAGCCCGGATGCGGACGTAGCGGGCGGTTACGGGCTCGATAGCCGCATAGTAATCTCGTGTCTGCGGCTTCATATCGGTGACGGCGATGTCGTTCTTAATCTCGGCTGCCTTGGTAAAATTCACGCCGTCAAGCGACGTCTCAACCTCGATCCATGACGGCATCCATATCCAGGGAGAGGCAACTTGTAAAAAGCCACCGCCGACCTTGTTCACCGTTGTTTCCCTTTGAAGGTCTATCACGGCCTCATACGTCTTTCCCTGAACGCCCTGCCATTCGCCGCTGGCAAAATTCGTCGTCCCGCGAATGCCGTCGATAATGCCGTAATCGCCGCCGCCGGTGTATTGGGTGCTGTAACCTGAGACGACCTTAACGGTCCAGTCGTGCGGGCGGCGCGTCAGAATGGATTCGACGGGAAAGCTCGACACGCCTTTGGCACTCATCGCGACCGCCTTGACGGTCGTTGTCCGGTCGATGTTGAATGGAGCGGTGTAAACGTTTGATTCCTTTGTCGGAACGCTGCCGTCGGTCGTGTAATAGACCTTTGCATCAGGCGTTAGTGTCGATATCGAAACCGTTGTGTTTTGAGCAAACGTGCGTTCGCCGTTGATCACCGGCACGGCGACTGTATCTATGCCAATGGACGAAACGGGAAACTCGCTGAACGCCGTCTCGACCGGCTGATCGATCATCGAGAATTCCAGCACGCCGCCGCGCATAATATCGTCGTGGGTAATGAACGCTTTCTTGTACGGGGCGCCATTGAGCTTTGCATTCAGGATGTATTTATTCGTTGGCGAGACATTCTTCGCACGGATGGTAAATGCCTTGCCGTTCTCCAGCCGATAGGTCATTTCAGGGAATAGCGGCGTGCCAAAGGCATAGACGGGCGAGCCGGGAGCGACAGGATAAAAGCCGCCGGCGCTCATTATGTACCACGCCGACATCTGGCCGCAGTCCTCGTTGCCGATCAGGCCGTCGGGCGAGTCGTGGTAAAACTCGTCCATGATCTGCCGCACGTATTTCTGCGTCTTCCACGGCTCGCCGGCGTAGTTGTAGAGATACGCGATATGGTGCGACGGCTCGTTGCCGTGGGCGTATTGGCCGATCAGGCCGGTAAGGTCTGCCTGTTCGCGGCCGGAAAGTTTGTCGCTGGTCGTGAATAGCTCATCGAGCTTTGCGACAGACTTCTCACGCCCACCCATCAATCCCACCAGCCGACTAACGTCGTGTGGAACAAAGAATGAATACTGCCAGGAATTGCCTTCGGTGAAACCGAAAGTCACTTCGTTTGGCGCAAACGGTTCGACAAAACCGCCGTTCTTTTTGGCACGGAAAAAGCCCGATTTTGTGTCGAAGAGATTTTCGAAATAGCGAGCACGGCGAGAATATTTCTCGATGTCGGAACGCAGGCTGCCAGCCTGCGTGTGATTCGCAGGCAAGCTGCCTGCGATCCGACGGGCCATCTGTGCGATACACCAGTCGTTGTAGGCGTATTCAAGGGTGCGCGAGACGGATTCGTTCTCGTCTTCCATCGAGATGTAGCCGCGCTTTTTGTAGGCGGCGAGGCCGAAGTGGTCGAGTTCGGCGGAGTGTTTGGCGGCGGCGTTTGCTTTCTCGTAATCGAAACCCTTGATGCCTTTTGCCATCGCGTCGGCGATCACCGAGACGGCGTGGTAGCCGATCATCGTGTCGGTCTCCTCGCCCCATAATTCCCAAACCGGGAGCCGCCCGCCCTGCTCGTAGATGCGTATGAACGTGTTGATAAAATCCACCGTGCGTTTCTCGTCGATGATCGTATAAAGCGGATGCGCCGCGCGGAATGTATCCCACAAGGAGAACACTGTATAGTGCTCCGACGTTGCAGAAGTCCGACCGTTAGGGAGGGCGGAAGCGGGACGTTGAGTGTATCGCCCTTGCTCACGCGCGGGCTTCTGCAGCGTGTAGCCGAGCAGTTGATGGATCTTCCCGTCATGTCCCTTATATTGCCCGTCAACGTCGTTAAAGACGTTCGGCTGGATCATCGTGTGATACAGCGCGGTGTAAAAGTTGGTCGCCTGGTCAGGCGTGCCGCCGGAAACTTCGATCTTCGAAAGCTCTTTGTTCCATGCCGCCTTTGCATCAGCCCGAACCTTGTCAAAATCCCATCCGGGAAGCTCGGCAGCGAGGTTTTTTCGCGCGCCTTCGATCGAGACGTTTGATATTGCTACTTTGAGAAGGATTTGGCGGTTCTTAGGTTTACTGAACGGAAAGGCGACCCGAATGTGTTTGCCCAGACTGCTGTCTATCCACGCTTGATCTTTCGTAATGTGGGACGTTGGGTAAGTGTATTCTTCGTACCAATATGGTGCAGCGAACCGTTCGGAAAACTGGGCGACGAAATATATGGTCTGATCTTTCGCCCATGAAGAAGAACGCCGCCATCCTTCAATCCGATCCCCCTTGACATCGATCTGTGACATCAGCGTTTTGTCCCGCCATGTTAGATCGAGTGTAATCTTTGCTTCGCTATTAGCCGGAAAAGTGTATCGATGAAAGCCTACTCGCTTCGTCGCAGTCATCTCTGCGAAGATGCCGTCGTCATCGAGTTTTACCGAGTAATACCCCGGCTCGGCTTTCTCATTCGCATGTGAAAACTTCGATGCGTAGCCGTTGACCGACTTTTCGCCTTCCTTTGCAAAGAACTGCGGCTCGCCGACTGTAGGCATAAACAAAATATCGCACCCATCCGGAATGCCCGTGCCCGAGAGATGCGTGTGCGAAAAACCGTAGATAATGTCGTCGCTGTAGTGATAGCCGGAGGAGCCGTCCCAGTTGTCGATGCGCGTGTCGGGCGAGAGCTGCACCATCCCAAACGGCAACGTCGCCCCCGGAAACGTATGCCCATGCCCGCCCGTGCCGATAAATGGGTTGACGTATTGGGTGAAGTCGCGTGTCTGCGCGGTAAGCGGTAAGCAGTGAGCAGCAATAAAAGACCGATGAAAATGTTCAACATATCGACTGGACCGCACGCGTCCCCGCGTGCATCCGCGTTGGTTACACTCGACGTCCGGCACTGCAATAAGGCCAGTCTTTAGAGACTACTCCATTCCACGCGGGCAGGCGAGGACGCCTGCGGTCCAGTCATAAGAGGTTGAGTAGATTCACTAGTCCGGCGGGAAGGTTTTGAGTAAATGTCAGACGTTCCCCGGTCTTTGGATGTGTAAACGACAGCTTTTCGGCGTGGAGGAAAAAGCGGCCGAGAGATCGGATGGCGTTGCGGATATTGGTGTCGGCAATGGTGTTGTCGCGGCCTTCGTTATATACCTCGTCGCCGACGATGGGGTGATTGATGTATGCCATGTGGACGCGGATCTGGTGGGTGCGGCCGGTTTTGATCTCGACGTCGAGGAGCGTGAATTTGTCGAATCGCTGCCGAACTTTCCACAGCGACAACGCACTGCGGCCGGAGGTGACGACCTTCATCCGCAGGCGGTTATGCTTGTTGCGCGCGATGGGCGCCTCGATGCGGCCGGTGGGCTGGTCGATATGGCCGTGCACTAGGGCGACGTAGTGCTTTTCCACCTTGCGGTCGTGAAACTGCTCGGACAATGCCTCGTGGACCTCGTCGGTCTTTGCGACGACTATCAGGCCGGAGGTGTCTTTGTCTAATCTATGGACTATCCCAATTCGAGATTCCGAATTCCAGATTCCAGATTCACTTCCTAATTTGGAATTTGGAATTTGGAATTTGAAATGATGAGCTATCGCATTTGCTAATGTCCCTGACTGCACTCCGGCGCCGGGATGGACGACGAGGCCGGCGGGCTTGTTTATGACGGCGAGGAATTCGTCCTCAAAAACGATATCAAGCGGAATGTCCTCGGGCTCGAATTGAGCAGCGAGAACCTCGGTAAGTTCCACCTCGATCTCATCGCCCTCGCGGACCTTGTAGGATGGTTTGGCTGGACTGCCGTTGACGAGAACGTCTTCGTCATCGATCAGCCGCTGGAGCCGTGAACGCGACCAGCCGTCGATGTGTGAGGTGAGATAGGCGTCGAGTCGTGCGCCCGAATCGACCTCGGACACTGAAAAGTTGTGATTTGTAAGAGTTTGAGACAAAGCATTATGAAAACAGCCATTAGCTATCGGCTACTTTCTTTATCGCAGTCAGACGCCAGATCATGAACGCGACCGACGCGGCAGCCACGATCAGGCTCACGATCTGCGAGGTTGACAGGCCTGTCAAGGTCGTCAGGCCAAATAGATCGCCGCGCGGATCGTCGCGGATAAATTCGATCGAGAAGCGGAAGATCGAATAGACAATGCCGTAGGCGATCAGGATCTGTCCGTCGAACTTCTTGCGTTTGTGCAGCCACACGAGCCCCGCAAATACGGCAAGCATGGTGAGCGATTCGATCAGTTGCGTTGGATGCAGATACAGCGCCGAATGATCGGGGCCGTAGATCGGAACGCCGGTATATTGATTGCCAAGCTCGGTGAAGTGCACGCCCCAGGCCGCGTCGGTCGGTTTGCCCCAACAGCAACCGGCGGCAAAACAGCCCTGGCGGCCAAACGCCTGGCCGAGGGCGACCGCAGGGGCGAATGCGTCGGCAGTCTTCCAGAACGGCAGCTTATAGAACCTGACGACTATGACAACCGCAATAAATCCGCCGATCAGCCCGCCGTAAAACACGCCGCCCGAGCGAAGGAAATCGAGCGAAAGGACGTTCACATTGTCCTCGACGAGCAGCATCAGCAGCTTTGACCCGACAAGCCCGCCGATCAGCGTCCAGAGGCCGAGGTCGTAGATATGGTCACGCTTTAGCCCGTCACGAGCAGCCAGCCGCGACGCTGCAAACAGCGCGAGCAGCATCCCCAACGCCAGCCAGATGCCGTACGT
>JAGOWF010000053.1:0-7001 GCA_018060305.1 Pyrinomonadaceae bacterium | reverse complement strand
CCGCCAAGGCGCAGTTCGCGGGCGGCCCATGCCTTGGTGACCTGATCGACCATATAGACGCCACCGGCGATGCCGAGATAGGCGAGCTTCCAGATGATGTCCTTCTTACTCACAGTGTTACTCAGTATAAGGGAAGATGCGCTTAGGCGCCTTGAAACGACTCCACCAACTGGCGTAGCAAACGTCCGTGCAGCCTATGTCGTAATGGACGACCTTCCATTTCGTCCCGGTCTTTTTCACGATGGCGAAAAAGTTGTTATCGAACATATCAGCGTCGATCGCCTCTTGATACGGCGTGCCGCGATAGTTCGGCCGGCCGCCCTCGGGCGACTGCGGGTCGCCGCCGACAAATGCCCATTTGCCTGACACATTGAAGTGCTCGGCGACAAAGACGATCGGCTGCTTTAGTTCGCGCTCTATCGGAATTCGGAGCGCGGCAAGGATCGCCTTGCGCTCGCTCGAACCTTTCGCGGGCGTGTAAACCGACTGCGCGGCTGCCGCGGTGGCAATCAACGCTGTGAAAATAGCTAAATGTATGGATCTAAATAACATACCAACCTCCTCTTATACCGACATCGCCTTAATAATCGCGGGCAATGCGTCGGCGCATCGTTCGCAAACGGTCGGGTAATCGGTGAATTCGCCGACGCGCGTGGAATAGTTCCAGCACCGCTCACATTTCACGCCGTCGGCATTTAATATCTCGACGCCAAACGCGTCGCCCTCGCGGACCTCGACCTGCGAGACAATAAAGATGTATCGCAGTTGATCGTAATAGTCGAGCAGAAAGCGCGTGGTTTCAGCATCCGTAGTGAGGATTACCTTCGCCTCTAGCGACGAGCCGATCTGTTTGTCGTTACGAGCAGTTTCGAGCGCCTTTAAGACCTCATCACGGATCGCGAAGATGCGTTCCCACTGGGACCGCAGGCTGCCAGCCTGCGTGTCGTCGCTAGTCGCATCAGGGAATTCCGCGATATGAACGGACGCCTCTTTGCTCCCCGGCAGATTCTCCCATGCTTCGTCGGCCGTGTAAGCGAGCAAAGGGGCCATCAATCGAATCAGCGAATCGGCGATTCGATAGAGTGCTGTCTGGGCGGACCGCCGCGCCTCGCTGTTTGGAGCAAAGATGTATAACCGATCCTTTATGATGTCAAAATAGCGAGCCGACAGCGTGACTGTGCAGAAATTATAGAGTGCATTGTATGCCGCCTGAAAGTCGTAACGCCGATACCCGTCGAGCACGCGTTCTGTCACGTCGTCGAGCTCCGCCAATGCCCAGCGGTCGACCTCAAGCATCGCCGCCCCATCGACGGAATCCGCGGCCGGATCGAAACCGTCGAGGTTTCCCAAAGCGTAGCGAAGCGTATTGCGCATTTTGCGATATGCATCGACAACACGGAGAAGGATCTCGTCCGAGCAGCGAACGTCCTCGGTATAATCGACCGCCGCTGCCCACAGCCTCAGCACGTCGGCGCCCGAGCGGTCGATGATCTCCTGTGGAGCTGTGACGTTGCCGAGTGACTTGGATTGCTTTTTGCCCTCGCCGTCAACGACCCAGCCGTGAGTGATGATCTGTCTGTAGGGAGCGGTGTCGTGCGCCGCGATGCCGCAACTCAAGCTGGAGTTGAACCAGCCGCGATACTGGTCGCCGCCCTCGAGATAAACATCCGCTGGGAATCTTAATGTTCCTCCGCGTGTCTCTAGCACCGCGACACAGCTTGAGCCGGAATCGAACCAGACGTCGAGAATGTCGGTCTCTTTGCGAAATTCGCCGCCGCCGCAGCCTGCGCATTTGTAACCGTCGGGCAGCAATTCGCTCTCCGACCTTGCGTACCAGGCGTCGGCAGTCTCAATGGCAAAAATATCAGCAACGTGATCGATGATCTTTGGATCAGCGACTGCTTCGTCACAGCCCATACAGTAAAAGACAGGTATCGGCACACCCCAGAACCGTTGACGCGACACGCACCAGTCGGGGCGGCTCTTGAACATATTCGCCATCCGGCCCTCGCCCCACTCGGGGTGCCATTTAACCTTGCCGATCTCGTCCTGCGCCCGTTCGCGCAAACTGCGGCCGTCAACAGCCTCGTCCATCGAGATGAACCACTGCGGCGTCGCACGAAAGATCACCGGATTTTTACATCGCCAGCAATGCGGATATCGGTGAACATACTTTTCGGTATGCAGCAGCATCCCATTTTCACGGAGAAACTCGACGATCTTTGCGTTTGCCTCAAAGATGTCCTGTCCACCAAAATGCTCGACCTCGTCGATGAACCGCCCCGCCGCATCCACCGGATTGTAGATCTCAAGACCGTATTTCTTGCCGATATGAAAGTCGTCCGCGCCATGCCCCGGGGCCGTGTGGACACAGCCCGTGCCGCTCTTTTTCGCCGACTTGTCCTCGAATCGAACATTGAGTTCGACCTCGGCATCGGCCTCGCCCAGCGTCACGTGCTCGCCGTTCATAATTAGCGAGACGCGGTCGAGCCATGCGTGTCGGGCTTCCAGTCGGTCGAGCTTTGAGCCCTTAAAGCGTGCCAGTTCCTTTGCCGACTCAAACCCGCAGGTCTCGCCGAATGCACCGGAAAGCTCGCTTGCGACAATGTAAACCTCATCGCCGACCTCAATAGCCGAGTAGTCAAAATCCGGATGCACGGCGATGCCGAGATTTGCGGGCAGCGTCCACGGCGTCGTCGTCCAGATGACGAGAAAGACGCTTTTTCCCGCAAGGGCTTCGTCGATCTCTGCCGGATCGGTCTTGAGCGGGAACTTGACATAGACCGATGGCGACGTGTGTTCCTTATACTCGACCTCGGCCTCGGCGAGGGCCGTCTGGTCGTATGTGCACCAATAGACGGGCCGCTGGCCTTTATAGACGAAGCCGCGTTCGAGAAAGCGGCCGAAGAGGCGGGCCGTGGATGACTCATACTCCGGCGACATTGTCAGATACGGGTTCTGCCATTCGCCCAGAATTCCCAGCCGCTGAAAATCACGAGTCTGGTTATTCATCGCGGTCGAGGCGTGTTCGCGGCAGATGCGGCGGAATGTAGCGACCGGAATGTCATTCTTGTTCTTTCCCTTATCGGCAAGTCTCTTTTCGACGATCGTCTCGATGGGCAGGCCGTGACAATCGTAGCCAGGCACATATGGCGCGTCATAGCCCATCATCGAACGCGTCTTGACCACGAAATCCTTCAGGATCTTGTTGAGTGCGGTTCCGATGTGAATGTCCGCGTTCGCATACGGCGGGCCGTCGTGGAGGATAAACTTTTCGCGCCCTTTGCGCTCTTCCATCACCCTTTTATACAGCCCCATTTCCTGCCACTTCCTAAGCCGCGCAGGCTCCATCTGCCCGAGATTTGCCTTCTGCGAAAAATCGGTCCGGGGCAGGTTTACAGTCTTTTTTAGATCAACTTGTTCAGGCATATTCTATGTTCAACCACCCGCTATCGAAGGTGGTTCTGACTCAAATCAAAAAGCCCCAAGCCTTTCATTCGGCTTGGGACTCATCAGGCAAAACTCTCGCCGCCGCTCGGCTCAGGCCGAGCCGGTCCCAGTGATCTCTATAATAATGGGCGATGGCCTCCGCATAAGTTCGAAGTAAAAGACTAGCATATCTTTGCGGTTCTGACCTCAACCGGATGAAACAAAGCGCGTAATGTCCTGAACACTCTTGAACATTCGCAAAGAACCATGAAACCTCACGAACCCTCGTTTCTCATACCATTTTGCAAGGTTCTCATTCCGGGTATCCAGGGCAAGACATCTGATCCCGACGTGCTTCGATATCTCACCTACCCGAAATTCGACGTCCGTCAATAGAAGATTGCCAAAATTCCTGCCTTGGAATTCAAGATCGACATCTAACTGCCCTAGCAGGATCACGGGTATCTTTCGCTTAATTCGCGGTTTGTCATCCGGAATTGATTCTTGATCTACAGTCGAAACGAGCAGGGTATGGAAACCTACGATTATCGTGGCATCAGCATGTTCATCGATCAATACGCTCGTTCGGCTAAGAAGTAGCTTTTGGTCGTGAAATGCGCTCTCACGGAGGAAGGCGGTAACCGAATCGTCGCCACAATCAAAACGCTTGCGATCATGCTCGCGCGCGAGCGAAACGATGTTCATGGCCACCTAGCCATTTTGAATCTGCCGCTTATAGTCCGCCAGTGCGTTCATCGAATACTTCGAGGGCTTTTGAGCTGGCTTGTCCATATAGTTAAGAAAAAACTTATACTCTTTCTCTGACAATACTATCTGTTCGTGGCTATCAATGACCTCCGACGCACGCTTGCCCAACGTGCTAACGGTAAACTCTGTAAGGTCCTGTCCGAGGATAGCCGCCGCACGAGTTACCTTGTCTTTGATATCCGAGGAAAGACGGATATTTAGCCGACAAGGTTTTGTTTTTGACCTGTTCTTTACAGCCAACATCATTCACGTGGCATATTGCCACACAAGAGGATATCACTCAGCCAAACGAAGTGCAATAGGGTGAAATAGGTGATCATTCCTCCTCAACCGTACACAACAGCGGATATTCTCTTGCTTTTGCCAGGTTGATCGCTTTGTCGCACTTCATCGTTGCGATCTCGTAGGGGTAAATGCCGGCGATGCCGAGGCCTTCGTTGTGGACTTTTAACATAATGGTGATCGCGTCGGCTTCGCTGCGGTTAAAGACGTATTGCAGGACGAAAACGACAAATTCCATCGTCGTGAAATCGTCGTTGTGCAGCAGCACCCGAAAGAGCTTCGGCTTCTGGAGCCGCGTCTTTTTTTCAGGCAGGACGTCAACGCCGCCGGGGTCGATATCAGAAAACTCGGGCATAAAGAAAATTATAGACTTTGGGGCGAAGATTCTGCTACATTCCAATTGCGCTGTTTACTTAGTATTCAATTTTGGTGTTAAACGTCTGAAAGGCGGCCTCGATTGGTCGTTTTGTTGGACATTCGATAATGAAGAGGAACGCACCCACCAGCGGTCAGGCAACCGCCCGCGCAATAACGCACGAGTCTGTCGATGCAGTCTTTAAGAACGTCGGCCAAAAACTGCGCGAGGGCCTCTCAGGCGAGGCCGAGAAGATACTTAACCGCACGATCGAGGGCTACGACCACAACGCGTGCGATCTGGCTAATCTCAAACGCCTGCTCTCGTTTACGCTCGAGACGACCGGACGATATAAGGAATCTCTCGAGGTTGTCCGTCCCTATGAGACTGAAGAGAACCGCGAGCGGCTTTCTGACCAGACGCAGACACGTGTAGCGACCCAGCTTGCCATCGCATTCAGCAACGCCGGCGACCAGCCAAAGGCGATCACGCTGCTAAAGGACACGCTGCAAAAGGCCGAGGCTGATGACGAACTCGCGCCGCTGCGCGGCTCTATCGAGATCGCTCTTGCGCGCGTTTATCGCAAGCTCAGCGAATATCCTATCTGCCGCGACCACGCTGAGCGGGCGTTGGCGCACTTTCGCACAAACGGCGATTGGCTCGGCATGGCCGAGGCGTATCGCGAGATCGCAAACAGCCTGCACCAAGAGGGCAATAGCGAAAAGGCTCTCGAATACTTTGAGCTAGGCATCAAGATCATCGGCAACAATCTCGCTCCGTTCATGCTCGGTAAACTCTACACCGATATGTCCGGTGCGTATTGGTTCCTTCGCCGCCCGCAGGACGGCATCCAGTGCCTCGAGAAATCGATCCGATTCTTTGACCAGACCGAGCACGTCCTCAACACCGTCATTGCGTACAACAATCTCGGTATCAACCTGATGCTTATCGGCGAATGGGCAAAGGCCGAAGAGATCATCACCCGTGCGCTAGGGCTCGCAGAGGAACAAGAGCATTCGCACGCCGCCGGCATTCTCGATTCGCTCGGCGAACTCAAGATACTGCGCGGCGAGCTTGCCGACGCCGAGGAGCTGCTCGAACGCGCGATCGGCCGTGCAAAGAACGACAAGCGGGCATGGTACGAGATCCAATCAATGCGCAACCTCGCGCGATGCTATCTCGCCGACGGCAAATACAAGCGCGCAATAGCAAAGGCCGAGGAGACGATCGCGTATTCACACAAGCTCGGCGACAGCCATTTTGCGACGATGGCCGGCCTGGTCTTGGCCGAGAGCCGGCTGCGGCAGGGTGGGCTTGAGGAATGTGAAGAAGCACTAAGGCAGATTGAGGAAGCGGATCCTGCGTCCGATTTTTATGTTTTCGGAAATATACAGCGTATTCGCGGCCTCGCCGCACTCGAAGACAATGATACAGAGCTCGCTATTCACCACTTCAGCCGCGGGCTGACGATCTTTGAGGCTGCCGAGGACATCTACCACGCGGGGCTGCTCAATTATCTTTTGGGCGCAAATCTTGAGGAGCGCGACGCGAGCCGTGCACGACGACATCTGACGTCAGCAGTCGATATTTTTAAGAAGCTGGGCCTTAAAGGCCTGATCGACGACGCCAACCGTGAACTTGAACGGCTAGAAACCGTCCCGGTCAGGAAGACAACGGAACGCCGCTCGAATTCAGTTGTCTCGCAGCTCTTGACCGTTCGTCTTGCTGAGGCGACCGCATCGCGCGAGCTGCTGTTTCGCGAGCTGGTCGCCGTCCTGCAGCAGGAGAGCAAGGCGAAACGCATTGTCATTGCCCAGCACAACGACCAAAAACGGCTCAGTCCATTTATTACGCATGGCTATTCGCCGCAGGAGAGCAACGAACTCGTCGGCAAGCTCAACGATGCGCTGTCGCGCAACGATGAAAAAGGCTTTTCGCGCGGAAAGGATATTGCCGTCCTGAATCTACGCGGTTCGGCGTCGCCGCCGGCGGCCCTCCTAATATATCCAACATCCGGAGCAGTGCTTTCTGACGACACGCCGCTACAGCCGCTGCTTCGCGTGGTCGAGCTCGGTATGGATGTGATCGCCCTGCGTGAGCGAGACCGCTCAACGCCCGCCGAAGCGCAGGCCAGCACTCACACATCGAGCAGCCTGATGCCGGGATT
>JAGOWF010000270.1 GCA_018060305.1 Pyrinomonadaceae bacterium | reverse complement strand
ACGCCAGAGTTTGGTACAAAAGCCATCGATTTACGATCGTATTCAATGCTTCGTCAGGTGTGCGAACTTCGATTGTCCCGAGCATCTCATCCCAATATTTGACAACTTCAGTTAACGCATCTTTCACGGTGGAAAGGTCCTGAAATCGTGCGATCACATCCTTAACTTCTGCATCCGAGCCGACTTGGCCGGTCAAGAAGATCATTTCGATCTTTTCGTCGGGTTTAAGTTCAATGATCGTTTGCAGCGCCGCACACGGATCCAGCCCGGCTCCGTTTCGGCCAGACAGTTTCTCCCGTCCCAAAGCAGCCGGCTTGGCTAGATTTCCGTTCCTTCCGATGAACTCCTTGCGGTCGCACGTCAATGAACTTACCGTCTGGTTTGTCGCGAAGAAAGCGATGCGTTCCGCGAATTCATTGTTATATGGATTCCGCGCTCGTATTGCCCGATTTTGCTCATCGACTTCAGTTATAACGAAAGGCGCTGTCCGACTTCGATCGAAACCCAAAACCAGTTCGTTGTAGTTGGTAACCGTCAGTTTTCGGTTGCTTTGTGTGCGGTTGGTAAGGCTCAGAAGTGAGACCTTTACCGGCGCATCCAGCGGCACAAATAATGTGAGTTCGTGGTCTATGCCATGACTCGTATGTTCAAAGATCGTATAACCATGCCCATGTCGGACCGTGTATGGATCGGTTTCCCTGATCGGCAATGGCGTAGGTGTCCATACCGCTCCTGTTTTTTCGTCACGCAGATAAATTATCTCGCCCGGCGGATCGCTGACGGCATCGTTTGACCATGGCGTCAGGCGATTTTCACGACTGTTGACCGACCATGTAAATCCGGAGCCGGTCTCAGTGACCTGAAAGCCGAATGACTTTTCGTTGGCAATAACATTGAGCCATGGAGCAGGCGTCCATTGCCCCTCACCGAGGACCGTGACATATTCTCGTCCGCCTTCACTAAATCCGCCCAGCCCGTTGAAAAATGACAAGGTCGGTGTCGGATGTGAGGCCTCGGGATGAGAACGCACCGGAGCTCGCACAACGATATCCTTTGGCAATTTCGATTCGACCGGACGCCGCAAGATCTCGTCCTCCAAGTCGCCACGATCAGCCATGATCACAGCGCGGGCAACCGTGTGCAAAAGGATGCGGTCGGCGTCGGGGATCTGGTCGGACCTTCTGACAAAAACGCCGCCATTTTTGCCGAGGAGCTCCGACTGGCCCGTCGTTCGAACGAGGCTCATCAATCTATCCTGCAGTGACTGGACATAACTCGACGGGAGGTCGTTCATAATAACCAGGTCAAAGATCAACCCCTTCAGCCGTAGATATTCGTGAGCCCGCAGGATCTGTTTGACCTTCGACAGATCTTCCGTGCGATTGATCCGCATCAGAACGAGCGGCAGATCGCCGCCGACCCCATAAGCCCACAGATCGGATTGAGCTTTGGTATTGAGCGCAAGGACCGCCGAACGCGCTCGCAGCGATGCATCCGAGTACAAAATATTGGCGGCAAGTCGCTGAAACAGGTAGGCATTCTCCGGATCGATTTTCAAGTGCCTCATTTCAACCTGTGCGCGTGTCCATGCCAGGGCCGCCTCACGCTCAAATATCTGAACGTCGTGATATTTGTCCGCTAATCTCTTCGCCTCCTCAACGGAATGGGCCACGGCCGTCGAAAAAGACACCCGAACCGTCTCTCGCGGCTTGATGCGAATGCACCGCCTCAACGAGAAAATAGGATCCAGAACTGCACCGACCGTATTGGAAAGCGGGCGATCTTCGATCACGGCCACCGGTTCGCTGGGTTCGCGCCCGCGGCCCAGGAAACGAGCGCGATCCGTTTCATATTGCACAGCCCCGATCGTCTCTCCATCCGTTGCGATAGTGTGAACTGCCCAGATCGGCTCGTCCGTTTCGGTGCGGGGCCGCCGGTGTGCGACGAGCGAATTCTCTGCCGCGTTAAACTTTGTCTCGATAGAAAGATTGCTGAACGCCGGATGGGCCGCATCCGTCAATCGCGGGGCCAACACTACTTCCGAGTAGCTTGTAATTTCTATCTCGCGAATATCAGATGAATTGTTTGTAAGCGAGACTCGCCTTATCTCGGCACTGTCCTCGGGCGACACGATTATTTCTGTCGTGGTCGCTATTTTGTCGTCACGACGGCGGATCACGGCTTTGTCCTCGGAAAACGATGCTTCGTAAGACCGGCCCGACTTGCCCAGCGGCTGGTGGCCGCACGACCAAACCTTGCCGCTCTCGACATCTCGCATATAAATAAAACTGCCCGATGAATCACGAGTAGTGTCCTCGGCCCAGCGGGTCACGGCCAGCCCGTTATACATCGAATAGCCCGATCCCGCACTCGTCACCATTACCGAATATGTGCCGTTTGAGAGGATCTGCACACGCGGTGTCGGCAGGGTCGGCGTGTCGAAGGTTCGCGTAATTCGCCCCGTGAGTTGTCGATCGACGGTGCCCGACAATACCTCTTCGGCTCGTGGGTGCCAGGCGGCCGCTCCATATGGTATTCGTTCCTGAAGCAGCAGTTCCGTGGCCTGGACAAGTGGCTCGGCATGAAAGCGCTTCTGCATGATATCCGCGTTGACCAGATTATTGAGCGCGACCATGATCATCCCCTGATGATGTGCCATGTATGCGAGGATCACGGCCTTTCCCTCACCGGGCGGCAGCCGCAGCGGCGTATAGTCGATCGATTCGTAAAATCCGTAGCGCGATAGAGCGTTATCTCGCGTCAACTGGCGAAAGTTCCTCATCGCTGCCTGTGGCGAAACCAGTGCTCCGAGCGCGGTTGCATATGGAGCGATCACCAGATCTTCGCTCAGCCCGCGGACCAAGCCGAGGCCGGGAACGCCAAACGCCCTGTATTGATAATTGAGCTGCAGATCGCGCGCGTTATACGCCGATTCCGACATACCCCACGGGATCTTATTTTTCGCCCCGTATTCGATCTGCCGCGTAACGACTGCCTTATAGGTCTGGTTTAACAGAGTTTCGTCAATGTCATGCATGACCAAAATGGGCATTAGATACTCGAACATTGTCCCCGTCCACGAAACGAGCGCTCGGCTCGCAGCAACCGGCGTCAGCGGCCGGCCAAGCGTGAACCAATGCTCCTGGGGAATTTCGTCTTTGGCAATAGCAACAAAACTTGCTAATCGCGCCTCGGATGCGAGCAGATCGTAAAAGGAATTGTCTCTGCGTTCGAGATCGACCTGGTAACCGATCGAAAAGATCTTACGCTGGTCGTCAAAGAGAAAATCAAATTTCATCTCATCGACGATCTCGGCACTCTGTAAGGCAAATGAGTCTAAATTGCCGGCAGTCGTATTCGCGGCCTGTTCGGCCCCTTTTAGCTTGTCTGTCAGTATCTGTATCGCCTTTAGGATCGCCTCAGAGTCGGATTTGGCCATTTCTGAAGCGGTGGCCTCTTCCTTGATTTGAAACAGCCCCGATCGCAACGCTTCATACAATTCGGGTAGCTCGGCCAGTGTGGGGATGGGCGTTAGCAGGTCCGATATTTTCTTCCATTCTTGTCGAATCACCGAAGAACTCCGCCCAACGATCTCGGAAAGTTTCGACAGATCGCGTTCCTGCCATGGAAGAAATGTCGTTATATCTCGGTGAAATTCCTGAACTTGATGCGACAGATCGGCCGCCCAAAATCGCAATTCGTCAAAATGCGTGTGGCCGTGTTCCTGGAACAACACTCCGATGATGTCGGCGATCGTTTCAGTATGCGCCCT
>JAGOWF010000269.1 GCA_018060305.1 Pyrinomonadaceae bacterium | reverse complement strand
GCGACAATACAGTACGTTTCGCCAATCTCGTGCTTCAGATCGAACGCTCTAACTGGCACGGCTCGCTCACCGATTCACGCGTCAAGGTCTACCAACACCTCGACCATACCATCAGCATCGGCTACGGACTCCATACAGTCGGCCGATTCAACAAAAACGGACACCCCATCGGTGCCCGAAAGGCTGAAATTCGGAAGAAGAAGCTCGCTTCTCCTTCCGAATTTCAAAAACAACAAACCGGACATTTGATGTGCTAACTATTCCGGACATCTGTACTTGCTATTAACATTCGAAACTTTCGCGCTCTACCTAGGCTGCCAGAAGACGCCGATGATAATTGATCTGCCCGAGATGCCAGGTCAGGTGTGTGCTGAGGTGGGTGAGGAACCAGCCGGTGGTCATCGGATGGCCGAATACCTCGATGGGATACTGAGCGGCGAGATCCTCATCGGTCAGCTTGGCGAGCGTTTCTTTGATTACCTTTCCTGTCGTATCGATGTCGGCAAGCATGAGGTCGCGGGCAACGCCCGTTTTGGTGAATTCCACGTCACGGTCGCGGACATAATCCGTGCTGCCGAGGACGGCACCGAAGAAATGCTGCAAATTGCCGTTTAGGTGAAGGCAGAGATTGCCGGCGGAATTTGGCACGTCGCCGGGCTTTTTCCAGAGGTCTGCCTCATCGGTGTATAGTTCGATCTCGGCCTTGAGCTTGTTCAGGTCGCGTTCGTAAAGTGAGGTAAGGATGTCCTGTAACATAGATCCGGCGAACGGGAGCCCTTACTTACGTGCGGGCTACTGACACGGCGGGATTCATCATAAAGTCCAGCACACGAACGATCGCGTCACGAATCTCGCGGCGATCGACGACCATGTCAAGCATGCCGTGTTCGAGCAGGAATTCGCTTCGTTGAAAACCCTTTGGCAGTTTTTGACGGATCGTTTGCTCGATCACGCGCGGGCCCGCGAACCCGATCAGCGCCTTTGGCTCAGCGATGTTCACATCGCCGAGCATGGCAAAGCTCGCCGTCACGCCGCCGGTCGTCGGGTCGGTCAGCACCGAGATGAATGGCAGTCGCGCTTCGTGTAATCTTGAGAGGGCAGCCGAGATCTTGCCCATCTGCATTAGCGACAACGTGCCCTCCTGCATACGAGCGCCGCCCGATGCTGAAAAAATGACGACGGCGCCTTTGTGTTCCAAAGCGTATTCGATCAGCCGCGTGATCTTTTCGCCGACAGCCGATCCCATCGAGCCGCCGATGAACGACATATCCATCGCACCGGCAAAGACGAGATGACCGCCGACCATTCCTTTGGCTGAGATGATGGCTTCCGGCAGTCCGGAGACTTCCTTTGCCTGCTGGATACGATCCTTATACGGTTTCGAATCAAAAAACTCTAGCGGGTCGCCGGAGGTGACATCTTCGTCCAGTTTCTCGAACCGCGCGTCGTCAAACAGGTCCTTGAGCCGTTCCTCGGCCGACCAGCGAAAGTGATATCCGCAATGCGTGCAAACCTCGTGAGATTCGGTCAATTCGCGTCCATACAGGGCGCTGTCGCAGTCGGGGCATTTAACAAAGATCCCCTCGGTCCTAACGGTCTGCTCCTCGTCAGAGTCGGCATCGATCTTTGGCTTGTCTCGGCGAAACCACGACATAATGGGCTAAATTGACGGCTGACTAAGGTTAACATACCGATTTGTCATTCAAAAGGTCATTGGTTTACGGCCCTGTGAATATGTTACTTTCTAGCCAATATGACAAAAGCGATCAGGCTGTTGATCTTGTTTGGGTTACTGTCGGCACCGGCTATCGCCGCTGTCCGGACTTGGGACGGCGGTGGTGCAGATGGCAACTGGGGAACGGCCGCAAACTGGACGACTGACGTGGCTCCCGTCGCGGGCGACGATCTTGTGTTTCCTGCTGCCTCGGCACAGTTTGCGACCAGTTGCAACATCGGATTTCTGACAACATTCAATACGATCACGGTGGAGGGCGGGGCATACACATTTGGCGGCAATCCGATCCGCCTCTCAAACGGGATTAACGCAACCGGCGGCACGCCGACATTCAATCTGGCGATCACGTTCGCCGGCCCGCAAACGCTGTCGACCGGAACAGGCGTCACGCTGACGATGCTGATCCTCTCGATCGGTAATTTTCCGACTATGATCGATGGCTCGGGAATAACAGGCATCGGGCTGCTGTCAGGCTCAGGCGTGATCACAAAGAACGGCCTAGGGGCCGCAGCGATCGTGGCCGCGGCCGGGTATTCGGGCGGTTTGATCCACAACAACGGCATCTTTGTAGTTGACGCCAATATTCCGAACAGCACCGTCAACATCAACAGCACCGCTCCGACCGGGACGGCGATCAGCGGCTTTGGCGGAACCGGGACGGTTGGACACACGAATGTGAACTCCGGAGTGCTGAGCGCCGGCACGCTCACGTCGCCGACCGGAATCCTCAACATCAACAACGGCCTCACGTTCTCGCCGGACGGCAACTATGTCTGCAAGATCGCCGGGACGACGCCGGGAGCGAATGGCCACGATCAGTTAAATGTCACCGGCTCGGTGATCCTGAATAACGCGCGTCTTGGGCCGCTGCCGCTGAATGCTTTTGAGCCGGCGGTCAATGATACGTTTGTCATCCTGAGGAATGACGGCACCGACGCTATCAGCGGCAACTTTCTCGGCGCACCGGAAGGCGCGGTATTCTCAGGGCCGTTGAACACGGCGTTTCAGATCACTTACATCGGCGGCGACGGCAACGATGTAAGCATCAAGCGCGTCGCGCGGGCCCCATTTGATATGGATGGCGACGGCAGGACTGATATCTCTGTCTTTCGGCCTTCGACGGGCACATGGTATTCGACGCTAAGCTCTAACGGCTCAATAACGACAACGGCGTTCGGGCAATCGACGGACACGATCGCCCCGGCTGATTTTGACGGCGACAACAAGACCGATATCGCAGTCTTTCGTCCGTCAAACGGCCATTGGTATATCCTGCGAAGCTCGGATCAGACGTTCACGATCTCGCAATGGGGCGCCGACGGCGATCTGCCCGTGCCTAACGATTTCGATGGCGACGGCCGTGCCGACCTCGGCGTATTCAGGCCGTCAAATGGGACTTGGTACCAGATGCGCAGCCTGCTGAATGATGTCTATCAGGAACAGTTTGGGCAGGACGGCGATCTGCCGCTAATGGGCGATTTTGACGGCGACGGAATTGGTGATGTTTCGATATTTCGTGCCGGTGTGTGGTACGTGTCACGAAGTTCAGATGGCGAGTATGCGATCACGCAATGGGGCCTGGCCACCGACCGGCCGGTCGCTGCTGACTACGACGGTGACGGGACGGCCGACCTGGCCGTTTACCGTGATGGTTACTGGTATATCCTCGGATCGACTCAGGGATTTATCGCTTACAATTTTGGCCTCGCGACTGACCGGCCTGCTCAGGGCGATTATGATGGCGACGGCCGGGCCGATGTCGCTGTTTACAGGGACGGAGCGTGGTATCTGCTTGGGTCAACGGCCGGCTTTTCGAGTGCGTTCTTTGGGAATGCGACGGATCGGCCGGTGCCGTCGGCTTTCAATTAAGGACCGCAAGCATCTGCGAATGGATCAACCCGTTGCTGGCGCAGATCGGCGGCTGGTAGATGCTGTGCCGCGAGCCGTCGTAATAACTGATCTGCCCACCGGCCTCTTCGATCAGCAGCACACCTGCGGCTACATCCCACGGGTTCAGGCCCTCTTCCCAGAAGCCGTCAAATCGCCCGCACGCGACATACGCC
>JAGOWF010000052.1 GCA_018060305.1 Pyrinomonadaceae bacterium | reverse complement strand
ATATCAAAGAACGACGACAATAGGGGCAGCGGGTCTGAAACGGTTACGTTTGTCGCCGTGTCAGGCCCATTGTTCTGAACACGGATCGTATATGTAAACTGGCTGCCCTCAACCACCGGATCAGCCGAATCCGTCTTTGTGACTACAAGATCGGCAACCGGTGTAGGCGTCGGCGTCGGTGACGGCAGAACAAACGGTGTGCCCTGCTGCATTCGGATCGTGGCGGTCGTCGAACCCGACATCCCGCCAAACGGGCCGCCCGGATGGCCGATAAAGTCGATGCGGTATTCAATGTCAAAGAAGCTGTCCACATTCCAGTGCCCGCCCGGAAGCTGTGTCAGCGTCGTATGTCCGGGGCTCGGCATCCCAAAAGCACTGCCCGCCGTTACCCGCAGCAGGTCAAAGTCAGGATCGCCCGCCGGCAGTTGTCCCTGCATCCCGAACATATCTGTATCAAACGACTGTACGGGAGTGCCGGGCGTTCGCGGCGCAGTGTGAACCTCTACCTGAACGTTTAGCATCGGTATTGTCCGGTGATATCCGCTCAGATTGCCGGTTCCCGCGACCTCAAGCGTCAGTGTGCTGCCAAATTGCTCGACCTCGCCGCCCAGGGTGCCGCCCGGCGAACGAACTATTCCCGTGAAAACGTCAAAGAATGCGTCGCTCTGGAGCGTCGTTCCCTCAGGCAGGCCGTCGATCACAGACTTAGGCCATCCCGTATATGGGCACAGTGCCGGCAGATCGGCCGTGCCGCCGCCATTGTCCAGCGGCTCGCACGCTGTTGGCGCGACCGGCCCTCGGACCTGATGCCAGCGGATCGTCGCCGTCGTCGAACCTGACATCCCGCCGAGCGGCCCGCCGGGCTTGCCGACAAAATCGATCCTGTACGTAATGTCAAAGAAGCTGTCAACCATCCACGGCGTCCCCGGCCCACCGACGCGAGTCAGCGTCGTATGTCCCGGACTCGGCATTCCAAAAGCGCTGCCCGCCGTCACGCGCAGTAGGTCAAAGTCAGGATCGCCCGCCGGCAACTGCCCCTGAAGACGAAACATCTCGGTGTCAAATGACTGAACGGGATTGCCCGGCGTGCGCGGGCCGAGGTATGTAACGTAATCATCGACCGTAAGTTCGAGCAGACGCCGGAATCCTGCCTGCGTTCCGGTTCCGTTCATCTCCAGCCGCAGCGTCGCTTTTGCGGTATCAGTCTCGCCGCCCAACGGCCCGCCCGGCGTCCGGACGATGTCTCGATAGGTGTCGAGCGATGCCGCGCTCAGCAGCCTTGTGCTCGGCGGCAGGCCGGCTGAGATCTCCATCGGCCCGCCAAGATGCCTGCACGTCGGCAGATCGGCCGTCCCCAAACCGTTGTCCGGCGTAAGACACGTCACAGGCGGTGGCGTCGGCGTCGGCGTGGCTGTTGGGGTTGGCGACGGTGATGGCGTCGGTGATGATGGTGATGGTGATGGTGATGGGGTTGGTGTCGGAACCGCCGGCGACGAAAGTGAAAATTCGTCGATCGCTAAGCTATGATCACTACCCGCGTCGTTCCTTTCGACCCAGCGTATCCATAGAGTTTCTCCATTGTCCCAGCCCAGGCTCGAAATAGTTCCACCGCGTCCGGCCACTTTGCCTGCTGTGTTCCCGTTGACGGCTGCCCCTCCGGCCGTGAATACCGGTGAAGCCCAATCAAAGTTCCCGCCGGGTGCTGTCCAGATCGAGACAGCCCCGAACGTGCCGCCAATGCCATATTCAAACACCATTGAATGGGCGACGGTGTCTCCGCTCTTCCGCCATTGCTCACCATCAAAGGCAATGGTTACATCGTTGATCGTCGCACCCGTATCATTGGTGGCCGAAAACGCGATCCACCCCGCAATCGAGCCTGACGACGGACTGCCAAAATAGGTCCCGCCGGTCCCGAGGCCACCCAGCGCGCGTTCACCGCTCCCGGAGCTCCCGAAGCTATAAAAACTCCCCGCCGACGAAGTGCCGCTGTCAGCATTGTATGTAGTGATCGCGGTCCCGGGAGCGGGCTGTGCGTAAAGAAACCAGCCGGGTATAGTGGTGTCGTTTGTCCATGCCACCCCCGATCCGCTCGACGCAAGCGAATCAAAATTCTGCGAATATGTCGTCCCCGTATAACTGATCGAGTCCATAGGCGTCGAGCCGAGTGCCCCGATCGTCCCGTAATTTTTCAAACCGCCAAAAACGCGCGGAGCGGTCTCGCGCAGCAGGTCAAGGCCATCGGGCGCACTGCGCCAGAGCGCGCCGCGATTGGTGAAGATACACTGTTCACCGTGGTTTCTATCCTCAGCGGTAGTTTGGGCGGGAATATTTCCGATCCCGAAGAGAACAACTAAAACCCATAAAATCCAGATGGTGCGTGTGTATCTCATAGCTTTGCCTCGAATGCCGTAGCGGTGTTGACCCTGGCCAGATCGTCAATCGGATAAGCGACACCATTGCCAGATATGCGTGCCGTCGATCACGCTGAGTTCAGATAGAAAAACTCCTACAGCATCGCGATGGGAGCTTATTCGATCTGATCTCTAGTAATTGGCTGTAACTTATACAGGAAGTTTTTTGGTTTGTGTGTGACTTAGGTCACAACTTGGAAAAAAAATTCGGTGTGAATACCTTCATAAAAGCGTCTGAACCAGACAAAAGGCTTGAAATGCAGACGATCCGCGCTTCAGCGAATACTGAAACGCGGATCAAAAGGGTGGTGATCCCGGCTGGATTCTAACCAGCGACCTTCCGCTTAGGAGGCGGACGCTCTATACAGCTGAGCTACGGGACCAAGGCAGAAAGGATAATGGAGAATTGAGAATTACGAACCTGTCATTCTCCATTCTCAATTTTTATTTCTCAATTCTCGCTACGAGTCGTAATGTATCAGCGACCTGACGTCGTAGGACGACAGTTTGTCGCGGCCGCCGAGAAAGTCCAATTCTACTACAAACAGCAAGCCGGCGACCTGGCCGCCCACGCTTTCGACGAGGTCGGCAACGGCGCGAGCGGTGCCGCCGGTCGCGAGCAGGTCATCGACGATCAGCACGCGGTGGCCGTCGCCGACCGCGTCCTTGTGCATCTCGAGCGTGTCCTGGCCGTATTCGAGATCGTATGAGACCGAGACCTTCTCCGAAGGCAGCTTTTTTGGCTTCCTGACCGGCACAAAGCCCGCACCGATCTGGTATGCGATCGAGGGCGCAAAAATAAATCCGCGCGATTCGATGCCGATGACGGCGTCGATCTGGCCGTCGGGTACCTCGCTGACGAGGCCGTCGATCGTGTTCTTCAGCCCGTCAGGGTCGAGCAGCAGCGTCGTAATGTCGTAAAAGTTGATGCCCGGCTTGGGAAAGTCAGGCACTTCGCGAATGAGGTTCTTAAGGTGTTCCATTTGTTAACGTTCTATCCTAAATGTTGAATATAAACCGCTTGTCTCTATAACTATCTCCTCTACGCCCGAAACTCTCGAATATGCAGGCCCCGCTCCGAGATCGAGGCGAAATGCGTTAACCGCGCGTTCGCTGCCCTCAGCAACGACCTCGACACGGCCATCGGCCAGATTCCTGACATAACCTCGCACTTGATGCCGACCAGACAAACGCTGGACAAAAAAGCGAAATCCAACACCTTGCACGAGGCCGCTGATCAAAAATCGTCGGGCGATCACTACAATAATTCTGCCCCGATGCTCGCTGTTGTGCAAACCTGAACTGCAACCCTCGGAAACGGATTTACAAACAGCCCTTTTGATGCCAGAATGAGTCAAATGCTGCGTCTGCTCCTAACTCTTGTCCTCGTGATCGGCTCTGTGGCCGTCGCACATACGCAGCAGCGGCCGCTGCTCACGGACGACATCGATATCACTCCGCCGGGTTCGATAGAGATCGGCGCGGGCGTCGATTTTTTCCAGAATGCAAAATTCCCGCTGTCGGGCCTGACCGGCGACCTCACGCGTGTCGGCGATATCAGGCTGCGGACGGGGTTTGCATCCAATGTTGAATTGCAGATCGAAGGCGCGCTCCGCAACTACCTCGCCATCAACTCTCAGGGCGCACCACCGATCCCGTTGAGCATCTCAGGCAACTCGACCAGCGATTTTGACGATTTTACGATCTCGGCCAAGATCAAACTGCGGAACGAGACAAATAAGCTGCCGGCCATCGGATTTAAGTTTGGCTATCAGATGCCGAATACCAATCAGGCCAGAGGCATCGGCACCAACCAGATCAACGTCTTTGGCAAGATCATTGCCCAGAAAAAGTTTGGCAGCTATGTCGGCAAGGTGCCCAGATTTACCGCGATCGGCAATCTGGGCATGGTCATTATGACCGCACCTATCGAGCGGTTTACACAGAATGATCTGGTGCTGTATGGACTTGCCGGAATATTTCGTGCAACCAACCATGTCAATATCGTCAGCGAGATCAACGGCCGTATGAACACCCGCGGCGGGGCCGTTCCGCTTGGCACAGAGAGCGTCGGGCAATTCCGGATCGGGGCACAGGTTCGGGCTTCGAGTTTGCGATTTGATACGGCGGCGGCTTTCGGCTTGACGAAATACAGCCCGCGGAGCGGCTTCATCTTCGGTGTGACCTACCAGTCGCCGACCATTTTTACACCAGCTAAATGATCAGATATTGATCGGTGAGTTCCCATGGCCCAAATGAGGAGCGGTGCGAATTGCCTCGGTCACGAAGTCCTTCGCGGCCTGCACTGAATCGACGAGCGTATGGCCACGGGCGAGATTTGCCGCTATGGCCGCCGCGAGCGTGCAGCCCGTCCCGTGCGTGGCTTTGGTATCGATAAAGTCGGCTTCGAACACGAGCCTGCCGCCGTCGAGGAACAAAAAATCCTTCGCCTTCCTGTCCTTGCCGTCCGGCTCAAAGTGTCCGCCCTTTATCAGGACGTTTCGCGCGCCGAGCCGCTGCATCAGTTCGGCGGCACGATCGATGTCGGCCTCAGATCTAATGGTCATCCCCGCAATGCGTTCGGCCTCGGGCAGATTCGGCGTGATCACGTCGGCCAGTGGAAATAGATGTTTGGTCAATGCCCTGAGCGCATCATCATCGATCAGATCGTAGCCTGAGGTCGAGCGGACGACAGGATCGACGACTACATTGCTTAGTTTGCGTTCAGAGATAATGGATGCAACCACCTCGATGATCGCGCGCGTTGGCAGCATGCCGGTCTTGACGGCGGCCACTTCAAAGTCGTCCAAAACGGCCTCGACCTGACGGTGGACCGATTCCGCCGTTTGATGTGCGGCACCGAATACGCCCGTCGTGTTCTGATAGGTGACCGATGTGATCGCGGCCGTCGGAAAGCAGCCAAATCGCAAGAACGTCTTGATATCGGCGACGATCCCTGCTCCACCCGACGGATCAAGGCCGGCGATCGTGAGGCAGACGGGCGGCTTTTGTCGCGAGGTCGTCATTTTGACATCGCCTCCATAACGGTGGCCAGCGATACGGGATCATTCATGGCTCGGATCGCCGCCACGCCGGCGGAGCCGGCCGACATGGCATCGGCGGCATTGTCCGCCGTGATGCCGCCGAGAGCAAGAATCGGAAAACCCGATAACCGACGGCAGACGGCCTCAAGTCCTGCAAGTCCGGCCGGTTCACCCTTGCCCGGCGAAACAAAGACAGGGCCGAATACAGCAAAATCGGACTCTCTCGATGCCGCGACGGCCTCCTCGACAGAATGCACCGAACATCCGATCAATAGGCCGGGGAAGGCGGCCCTAACAACGGCGGGCAGCATCGAGTCAGATCTCAGATGCACGCCGTCAGATCCGGTCGATGCAGCGATGTCAGCGCGGTCATTGACGATCAGTTTCGTATTGCTGTTACGGGTTATCTCAGCCGCCGACCGCACAAGGCCGAACAGGTGCCGTCCGGAAAGTTGTTTTTCGCGGATCTGTATCATCGAAACACCGTGCTCGACGCCGAGGCGAACCGCGTCAAGCACATCTTCGCGCGATGCGGCGTCATCATCGGTTGCGAGGCCGCGGGTGATCAGGCAGCTAACCGGCTTATCGATCGGCTGCATTGTTGTTTGACCGAGTGCCGCCCGTCAGCAGGTCAACGCTCTGGCGGAAATGCGTAAGTTCCCAGATGGCGATCAGAATATTCAACACGCCGAGGCCCGTAACAGCACCGCGAAACCATGTCGAGGCGACGGCCTGCTGAACGATTGGAGCGCCTGTTTTGTCGGAGAGATAGACGAGCAGAGCATTCTCGCCCCACGGGCCAAACAGGGCGTCCCATGGAGCAAGGATCAGATAGCATCCGAGCAGGACGCACAGGATAATGAAGAAAACGACGGTTAGCCGCTCGACCATATCGAGAGTATAGCCTGTTGGCCGACGCGAGACCATCCTTGCGCGCGTGACACATTTCTTCATACTCTATGCCGAGAGAATGTTGAAAGAGAGAGAACTTTGGAGTTTCATCGCCGCGCGTCTGGAGCGATCCGAACCGGTTGCCCTGTTGGTCGTCGTCGCGAGCTCCGGTTCAAGCCCCGGTCGGGCAGGCTACAAGATGGCGGTCTCTGATAGCGGCGAAATGATCGGGACCATTGGCGGCGGCGTGATGGAAATATCGCTCGTCGAACGGGCAAAAGTCACTGACGGGACTGAGATCGTCGAACGCGTCCATCAACGCGACGTCGCGAATTCGAGCGGCATGATCTGTTCGGGCCGCCAGACGGTTCTGATCAAAGCTCTTTCAGCAAACGACCTCGACGCTATCCGAGACATCATCGGCGCGTCGGAAGCGGGCGGATCGGTTCTCACTATCACGCAAGCCGAGATATCGGTGCGAGCGGCGGATGCCGACTTGCCGGAGATCACGTTCGAGCGGAAAACGGAGGAAGAGTTCACATATCGGGAAAAGATAGGGAGTAGGCCTGAGCTTTACATCATCGGCGGCGGCCATTGCGCGTTGGCACTGAGCGAGGTCGCAGCGCGGCTCGGCTTTCGAGTCCATATCTTCGACGACCGGCCCGCACTCGATACGCTCTCCAAAAATGAGTTTGCCCACGAGGTTACGACCATAGACAGCTACGAGCGGATCGCCGAGCATGTGCCGTCTGACGGCAGTGCTTATTTGGTGGTGATGACGCTCGGCTACGCGAGCGACGCCGTCGTAATTCGGCAGCTTATCGATCACGACTTTAGATATTTTGGTGTCCTCGGCAGCAAAGCCAAGATCGCCACGCTGATGAAGGAACTTCGCAGCGAACGACTTGATACCTCAAAACTAGATGCGATCCGCACGCCCATCGGCCTGCCGATCAACAGCCGCACATCCGAAGAGATCGCCATCTCGATCGCGGCTGAGATCATCGCCGTCAAGAACGCATGACGCCATTCCGCCATGCTAAGATCACTTTTCCGATGGACAGCAAGAACATCCATAAACCACGCACACGCAGCTATTTACGAAGCCTCATAGGCCGTGAATATTACACGCTGAGGCGCCGCATGGCGTGGATCGCGAATTCGCGCGATTATGCGCGCCCGTCGCCCGATCGACGCCTCGAACATTCGATCTTCCGGCATCGCTCGATGCTTCTGCGTCCGCTAAAAGACGTTGAGATGTATCTGCAGCACAACAAGGTCACGAATCTTCGCCTCGCATTGGATCGCCTCGACGGCGCCGTCCTACGGCCGGGCGAGACTTTTTCCGTTTGGAAGCTGGTTGGCAGGCCGACCGCGAGACGCGGCTTTCTTGACGGGCTGGTTCTGCACAATGGACGCATTGATAAAGGCATCGGCGGCGGGCTGTGTCAGCTTGGCAATCTGCTCTATTGGATGGCCCTGCACTCGCCGCTGACCATTGCCGAGCGATATCGACACGGGTTTGACGTCTTTCCCGACATCAATCGGACCATTCCCTTCGCCTGCGGTGCGACGCTCGCATACAACTACATCGACCTGCAGTTGCGCAATGACACGCCAGAGACATATCAGATACGGCTATGGCTAGATGAGGAATACTTGTTCGGCGAACTGCTCTCCGACCGGCCGGCCGAAAACCGCTACGAGATCTTTGAGACCGACCACCTCATCAAGCTCCAGCCGTGGGGTGGCTACACGCGCCACAACCGGATATGGAAGCGAACGACGAGTCTCATTGATGGCTCAACCGGCACAGATCTCGTGACCGAAAACCACGCGATAATGATGTATGAGCCCCTGTTGACCGCGTAGTTGCAAATCTTTACAAATCGCCCGGGAACCTTTTTCACTCGATCAGTGTCTAAACAATCAGCGGATGGCACCGCCGCCAGGAGGATATAAAATGTTTGATCGGCTGATAATCACTGAGCCCGAAAAGGCCAATATCAAAAACCGCCGAGGTTACTTCATGGTGTCAACCTTTGGTGTAGGTCTTGTTCTGTCTGTCGCGGTCGTCGTCAGCATATTTGCTGCGGACTTCTCGCTCGGCACGGACAAGTTCGAGATTACGACGCTGCTGGCCCCGGTTAATGTCGCGCCGGCCGCACCTGAACCGCCGCGTCAGCAGCCGCAGCCGCAAACGTCGGCGCCTACGGCTAACAAACTGCCGACACGCGTCGAAAACATTCAGAACATCATCGAAACGCCGCGCGAGGCTCCGCCAATATCAGTCACGCCGAGCGTTCACAAGGCGCGGCCCGAAACAGGCCGTTTCGACATCGGCAAACTTGACAGCGACCCCGTCCTACCCGGACCCAGCGGCCGAGATACTACGGGAACCGGCACCGGACCGGCCGGTGGCGGACTCACGACGGGTTCGACCGTTGCCGAGACAAGGCCTGACCCGGTCCCGCCGCCCCCGCCGGTGAAGCCGCCGCCACCCGTCAGGAAGCCGCCCGTGCAGTCAAAGGGTGTGATCAACGGTATGGCAACCGACCTGCCGCGTCCGCACTATCCGGCTGCAGCCAAGGCTATGCGCGTCCATGGCGCGGTCAGCGTTCAGGTCCTAATTGATGAGGCGGGACGTGTGGTCTCGGCAAATGCCGTTAGCGGACATCCGCTCCTGAGAGATGCAGCGGAGAACGCGGCGCGAAGTGCTCGGTTTACGCCGACACGATTGTCCAACGTGCCCGTCAAGGTCAGCGGGACGATCGTTTATAATTTCAGCCTCAGTTGATCCTGATAATCAGCGATCAGCCGGCGGGCCCGACGGCCCGCCTTTTTGCGCCCAAAAACTCGATCAGTCCGGCCATGTCGAGATCATAAACCGGCACATCGAACGCGGCTTTCAGATCCTCGTATGTCATCCCGTCGATAAATATCGGCTCGTCTGATTTGATCGTGATGCGCGGGATGATGACAAGAGCGCCGACGACTCTGTCCTTGATCGCGACAAAGTCTCGTCCCGACAGCAGCCCCGCCACCGACACATCGCCGCCGAAATAGGTGTTCGGGACCGCAATGACCTTCAGCCGCGAACCCGTCATTTCATTGTATTTGCCGATCTGCTCGCGCAATATCGGCGCGAACATCTCGCCCGTCAGCAGCGAGGCAGCACCGCCCGCGTAAGCGGGTGGCATGACGGACTGACGAACGCCGGTCGGGATGATCGCATCGGCATGCTCACGGCCATTTCGGTGCGCCCCTGACGCCGCCGAGCCTCCCTTATTGAGAAACCGTTCAAAATTCTCAACAAACGTCCGCACCATCCCGACACCGTCCTCGATCTGTGGATAATTCCCGTAATGCCGTCGCGACGGTATCTCGACGCCGCCCTTGATGTATATCTCGTCACCGAGAAATGCGAATGTCGTCCCCAGCGTCCCCCGAAATTCTTTCTGCAGCATCTCCACCTTACCGATCGTCCGACGGCAAAACTCAGGCGTGACGCGTGTCAGACGTTCGTCGGTGTTGTAGCTCGTCAGGGCTACCGGAACGATGGCAGCGGAGATGACCTTTGGATAATGCGATGCGAGGTCACGGAGCGATCTTTCAAGGATCGCGCCGTCGTTGATCTCAGGGCACAACACGATCTGCGCGTGTATCTCGATGGCATTGTCGAGCAGGAACTGGAGCTTGCCTGAGATGTCGGCCCGCGATTCATCAACGCCAAGCAGATATGCACGAGTCTTTAAGTCGGTTGCGTGGACCGAAACGTATTGCGGCGAGAGCCGCTGTTCGACGATGCGATTCATCTCGTCGTCAGTGATCGACGAGAGCGTTGTGTAATTGCCATAGAGGAATGAGAGCCTGATGTCCTCGTCACGGACAAAGAGCGACGGCCGGGCATCGTCCGGATTGCCTTTGCAAAAGCAGAAGATGCACTCATTTGCGCACTGCCGAGGTACGATCTGCTCAAACATCAGCCCGAGGTCTTCGCCCTCTTCGCGATCGAACTCGATCTCAACCGAGTGGCCATCGGCCTTCTTAACATGAAACGTCAGGTCGGTCTCGCCGGCGGTCTGGAAACGGAAGTCAAGATAGTCGCGCACAGCGCGGCCGTTGACCTTTGTGATGCGGTCCTTTGGCCGCAGCTCAAGCTCTTCGCCGACACTGCCCGGCGTGACCTCGGTAATGATCACGCCCGGCCGCCGAAGCTGTGTTACTGCCGGTGTTACCGCAAACTCGTACATAAGCAAATAATGCGGAAGCCCGCGCGTGAGCAAGGGCGTAACACTCAAGTTGGATGTTACGCCCTTGCTGACGCGCGGGCTTCTGCAATAGCTACGCCGCAGCTGCCTTGAGGTCGATCAACGTGTCGAGCGGCGTGTATTCGAGGCCCTGCGAGGTTGCGACGGCCTCGTAGGTCAGCTTTCCGGCGTAGGTGTTAACACCCTCCTGCAAGCCGGCGTCGTCCTTGATCGCCTGCTCGAATCCCTTGTTTGCGAGCTCCAGAGCATACGGCAGCGTCGCGTTCGTCAATGCAAACGTCGATGTCCTCGGCACCGCGCCGGGCATGTTGGCGACGCAATAGTGCAGCACGCCTTCCTCGTAATAGGTCGGGTTCGAGTGCGTCGTCGCGTGCGTCGTCTCAAAGCAGCCGCCCTGATCGACAGCGACGTCAACGAGAACTGCTCCCTGCGGTATCAGGTGCAGCATGTCACGAGTCACGAGTTTCGGTGCGGCCGCGCCAACGACCAAAACGGCTCCGATAACGAGATCAGCATGCGAGATCGCTTCCTCGATCTGATAGCGTGACGACGCCAGCGTCTGGACCTTTGACAGGAAGATGTCATCGAGCTGTCGCAGGCGGTCGAGATTGCGGTCGATGATCGTCACCTTGGCCCCGAGTCCGACCGCCATTTTTGCAGCTTCGGTTCCGACGATACCGCCGCCGATGATGACGACATTCGCCGCAGGCACGCCCGGCACGCCGCCCAGCAGAATGCCCTTGCCGCCGTTCATTTTTTCAAGATATGTCGCGCCGACCTGCACGGACATGCGGCCCGCAACCTCAGACATCGGCGTCAGCAGCGGCAGCTTGCCGTCCTTGATTATCGTCTCGTAGGCAACGCCCGTTACCTTTCGCTCGAGCATCACCTTGGTGAGTTCGAGTTCCGGTGCGAGGTGCAGATAAGTGAAGAGCAACTGGTTCTCACGCATCCGCGGGTATTCGGGTGCGACCGGTTCCTTGACCTTGACGATCATGTCGCCCGTCTGCCAAACCTCGTCGGCGGTGTCGAGCATCTGGCCGCCGGCTTTTACATACTGCTCATCCTTAAATCCCGATCCCTCGCCCGCCGTCTTTTGGACATAGACCGTGTGCCCCGCCAGCGTCAACGCATGGACGCCCGCCGGCGTCAAGCCGACACGATATTCGTTATCCTTTATTTCCTTCGGTAAACCGATCTTCATGCAGATTCTCCAAATATTATTTCTTCGGTCAAAGCAAACGGTAATTTTATCAGTTTTTGCGAAATAATCAGAACGCCCGCCTCGGATGCTGAGGATCAGCCCAGGCCTTGTTTCGCATTCGAGGTTTCTCTATCATTGACTAACGGACCAACGGAAATGAAACGTGTTTTTCTCATCGACGCCATGTCGCATATCTATCGTGCGTTCTTCGCGCCGATGGGCATGCGGCAAGACCCTTTGCGTAACAGCAAGGGCGAGGTCACGCAGGCAGTCTTTGTCTTTACGAATATGCTCCGCAAGCTGCTCAATGACGAGCGGCCGGAGTATATCGCAGCCGTCTGGGACACCTTTGCACCGACTTTCCGGCACGATTCTTACAGCGATTACAAGGCGAACAGGCAGGAGACGCCCGACGATCTGCTCACGCAATTGCCGTGGGTCGAGCGGGTTTGTGAGGCGTTTGGGATCAAAAATCTGCGGCTCGACGGCTACGAGGCGGACGACATCATCGGAACGCTCGCAAAAGAATGTAACGCGAAAAAGATGCAGGCCGTCATCGTGTCTAATGACAAAGACCTCTGTCAACTCGTCACCGATCCATACGTGATCGCGATGCGGCAAAACTCGGTCAACGTAAAACGCAAAGTGCCCGTCCCGCCCGTCGAATGGTGCGACGAGGCGTGGGTCATTAACAAATTTGGCGTGCCGCCTGACAAG
>JAGOWF010000051.1:7758-12572 GCA_018060305.1 Pyrinomonadaceae bacterium | reverse complement strand
ATCTTATACTGTCGCGGGTTCCAGTTTTAGCGATTCGTCGAGCGCCTTGATCGCGACCTCTAGTTGCTGCTCGTCAGGCTCCTGCGTCGTGATGTTTTGCAGCCAAATGCCGGGGCGCGTCATAAACTTGAAAACCGCTCCCGATTCTTTCTTCGCCGCATAACGAATGACCTCATACGCAAGGCCCGCGACGAGCGGCATCAGCGCGATGCGGACGACGAGGTTCAGCCACATCGCCTCAAAATTGATCACCGAGAACAGCACGATCGCGATCAGCATTACGACCATCAGGAACGACGTGCCGCACCGCGGATGCTGCCGACGCTGCCCGGTCGCATTAGCCGGCGTCAGTTCGAGGCCTTTTTCCCAGGTGAATACCGTCTTGTGTTCGGCCCCGTGATATTCGAATACGCGGCGAATGTCCTTGATCCACGACATCGAATAGATCATAAAGATGAAAAACGCCATCCTGATCACGCCGTCGATGAGGTTGAACGCCACCCACGTTCCGAAAGAATCGAGCCTGATCCTCCAGACATAAGCCTTGACCAGCTCGAGCCAGCCCGCACCCGCAGCGATCTCAGGCGACGGTGCCCAACCCATCCAGATAAACAGCAGATTCGTCAGCACCAGCGGAGCGACGATGAACAGCAGGATGTTAAAGCCCAAGGCAAAAACGATCGATCCTACCGCACTCGCTGACTGACCGACTTTCTTGGCCTTGCCGCTGTCGGCCTTTTCGGGCATAACGACCTTTACGGGTGCTTTTGTGAAATCTTCGTCCGCCGTGCCTGTCGCAAGCACAGCCTGCGTTTCAGCAGCTTTTGCTTTCGCTGACGCCTCGGCCGCGGCCGCATCTTCTTCGTAGATGCGGGCGGAGAAGTTCAACGCCTTAACGCCTAACGCCATCGACTGGATCAGCGTCGCACCGCCGCGCAGAACGGGCGTATTCAGCCACTTGTACTTATCGCTCCACTTCGGCAGCGTCTCGGCCGTCGTAATGATAGAACCATCCTGACGTCGGCACGCAATAGCATAGGCAGACGGAGTCCGCATCATCACGCCCTCCATCACCGCCTGTCCGCCGACGATCAGGTCACGCTCCATTGCAAAGATCGTGTGAATAAACCTGAGTAATCGTGTCGATGTACGTCCTTTCATAATCAGTGATTATAACTAAATTCACTCACCCTTAGATGCCGATCAATCCGCGATCCGCATTCCGCGATCCTCAATCAAAAACACCGACCTTTTTCACCTATCGCGGGTGTTCTGCACACCTCGATCGATCGGCCAAAGGTCGGCGTCCAATTTTGAAAAGCTAATACCGGTAGTTTGTCCTCTGCATCATTTCGCAGCGGCCGCGCCGCCACGCTGATACCGCTTGTTAAAGCGATCCACACGTCCCGCCGTATCGACCAGCTTCTGCTTGCCCGTAAAGAACGGATGGCAGTCTGAGCAAATTTCGATATGCAGTTCGTCGCCCATCGTCGAGCGTGTCTGAAAACTGTGGCCACACGCACACGTCACCGTGATATCGGTGTAATTCGGATGAATCTCCTGTTTCATAACCTCACCTTTTGCCCGTCGAGGCGCAAACGATTATATTACGTCCGATCAGGTCGAACGTCAAGCTTATGGTGTTGGCTCCGTGTGACCGCAGGAATTAGAGCCGTGGGGGAAAAGGCGGTGCTGCCGCCCACAGCCACCTTTTGCCTTTACGTCCGAGCGTCGCCTATAATGTTGTTTTTACGGGCATTTGCCCTTTTTCGGAGGAATTGATCTTGGCAAAATCAGCAACACGCCAGAAGCAGTCAGCCAAAGCGGCCAGGATGTCGGCAAACGGCTTGGGTCGTAACGAGGCCAAAACGTCCGGCAACGGCGGTGATTTCGTTGATGTCGAACTGGCCATTACTGAGTACAAGAACCGTAAAGACGCTCAGCTCGCTGCGATCAAGAAGACAGACGCGAAAATCCTCCGCGAGATGCTCTATCAGATGGTGCTTGGCAGACGGTTTGAGGAAAAGTGTGCCGAGGTCTATCGAATGGGCAAGATCGGCGGCTTTTGCCATCTATACATTGGCCAAGAGGCAATCGGCGTTGGCTCGATGATGTTACTCGAACCGACTGATATGGTTATCACTTCTTATCGCGATCACGTGCAGGCAATGATAAAGGGAATGTCGCCCGAGAGTGTGATGGCCGAGCTCTATGGCAAGTCCGGCGGCTGTGTTAAGGGCAAGGGCGGCTCTATGCACATGTTCTCAAAGGAGCTCGAATTTTACGGCGGTCACGGCATAGTCGGCGGCCAGATCGGCGTCGGCACCGGCATGGCCTATGCGGCCAAATATAAGGAAACACAGCAGGTTACACTCTGTTTTTTTGGCGAGGCGGCAGTCAACCAGGGCATTTTTCACGAATCGCTCAATATGGCCCAGCTTTGGAACCTGCCGATCATATACATCTGCGAAAACAACCAATACGGCATGGGCACCTCACAAAAGCGCGCGATGTCGGCCCGCAGCATCGCCAGAAAGTCAGAGTCATTCGAGATGGCGAATGAGTTTGTGGACGGTATGGACGTGATGGCCGTCCGCGGAGCGACGCGTCGAGCGATCGAGCGTGCCCGCAATGAAAGCCTGCCGACGCTGCTTGAGGTCCGCTCCTATCGCTATATGGGCCACTCAATGTCCGACCCTGGCAACTATCGGACCCGTGACGAGATCGCAAAATATCAGGAGCGCGATCCGATCGCACTCTTCAAGGCCAGCCTGAAGGAAGCTAAAGTCTTGACGGACAAGGACTTTGAAGATATCGAGAAGGCTGTTGCCGAGGCCGTTGACCGAGCCGTCAAATTCGCCGACGCAAGCCCGCTGCCGGATGAGGGTGAGTTGATGACGGATGTGTTGGCGTAAAACGTATGCCATGTATAAGTCAATTCTTCGGAATTCTGATCTACATGTACACCGACGATCACGCGCCGCCCCATTTTCACGCTGAGTATGGTGAATACGATGCAATGTATGAGATTCGGACATTGGAGGTGTATGCCGGTCGTTTGCCGCGTCGTATCCATCGACTAATTGTCCGATGGGCAAGCCTGCACGGCGAGGAACTGTTGAAAAACTGGGAACTTGCCCAAGACGGGAAACCCGTACGAAGAATTGAACCATTGAGGTAGTTATGAAGCTAATGAGAGTGTTATCGGTCGAGCCGTTATATGATCACGTTGTCCGCGTGGTTTTTTCGGACGACACTGTGCGCGACATTGACCTGCGGCCCTATCTGCGGGGAGAGATCTTTGAGTCGGTACTGAACGACGACGACTATTTCCGAACGGTGCACGTCGAGAATAGAACGGTGTCTTGGGATAACGGAGCGGATATCGATCCTAACACTCTTTATTACGAGTTGACGCCGGCGTCGGCCGAAGGTGACGAAGACTTTGCAAGGGCATTCGCAGACGCGAAAAATAAACTGAGGCAGAACGAAGGTAGGCATATTCCGCACAAACCGGTATCTCACCGAGTCGATTTACGATAAATGGCAGTATTTACCATCCGCGACGCCCTGAACCAGGCGCTTCGCGAAGAGATAATCCGGGACGAGAACGTCTTTGTCATGGGCGAGGAAGTCGCCGAGTATGATGGGGCGTATAAAGTCACGCGCGGCCTGTGGAAGGAGTTTGGCGGCAAGCGTGTGGTCGATACACCGATCACTGAGCTTGGCTTTGCGGCCATCGGCGTCGGAGCCGCGATGGCGGGCGTGAGGCCGGTGATCGAGTTCATGACGTGGAATTTCTCGATCCTCGCAGCCGACCAGATCATCAATCACGCGGCGAAGATGCTCTATATGTCGGGCGGACAATTCAATATCCCGATCGTCTTTCGCGGTCCCAATGGCTCTGCTCATCAAGTCTCTTCGCAGCATTCTCAAGCGTTAGAGGCGATGTATGCCAACGTTCCGGGCTTGAAAGTGGTCATGCCATCGACCGCTGCGGACGCGAAAGGCCTTTTGAAATCCGCGATCCGCGACGACAATCCTGTCATCTTTATGGAGCAGGAGCGGATGTACGGCCTAAAAGGCGAGGTGCCCGAAGACGAGGATCTCACGATCCCGCTCGGCCTCGCCGACGTCAAACGCGAGGGGCACGATTGCACGATCGTCGCCCGCGCGATGACAGTGCCTCTGGCACTGCAGGCGGCTGAACAGATACAAAATGAATTTGACGTCTCATGCGAGGTCATCGACCCGCGGACGATCAAACCGCTCGATATTGACACGATAGTGGCCTCGATCCGGAAGACCAATCGGCTCGTCATTGCTGAGGAATCGCACGAATTTGCCTCGGTCGGTGCCGAGATCAGTTATCAGGTAATGGACCACGCGTTCGATTATCTTGATGCCCCGATAAAGCGCATCTCGACGGCCGAGACGCCGATGCCGTACGCTAAGAACCTCGAGGCCGCCGCGCTGCCGAGCGTTGAGAAGATAGTGGCAGCAGTAAGAGAAGTCTGCTACTTGTAACCCTAAATAGGTCGTATGGGGCGCATTGACCTATTAAATTTTATGGCTGAAAAATTCTTAATGCCAAAGCTTTCCCCGACGATGGAAGAGGGTCAGATCTCTCGTTGGGTCAAAAACGAGGGCGATGCCTACGAGGCCGGCGAAACGCTCGCCGAGGTCGATACTGACAAAGCGACAATGGAGATGACCGCCCTGACCGGCGGCACTCTCCTAAAGATCTTGAAGCAAGCCGGCGACACCGCCGCCCTCGGCGAAGCGATCGCCATCACCGGTCAAAAGGGCGAGGA
>JAGOWF010000051.1:0-7658 GCA_018060305.1 Pyrinomonadaceae bacterium | reverse complement strand
ATACTGACAAAGCGACAATGGAGATGACCGCCCTGACCGGCGGCACTCTCCTAAAGATCTTGAAGCAAGCCGGCGACACCGCCGCCCTCGGCGAAGCGATCGCCATCACCGGTCAAAAGGGCGAGGATATTTCGGCATTACTCGATACGGCGTCCGATAGTTCAGCGAACCCCCCCCCCGAAAAGCCCGCACAACCGAAGCCAGCGAAAACTATTGAGGATGTTGGAGTTAAGCCACCTGCGGCAGCTTCTGCGAACCTCCGTGCGACAGTTGGGACAACTGGGACAGTGGGACAAATGGGACATGGGACAGGCATTGGCCGCCTGATCGTCTCGCCCATAGCAGCCCGCATGGCCGCCGAAAACAACCTCGACCTCCGCACTGTCACGGGCACGGGCCCCAACGGCCGGATTATCAAACGTGACATCGAGACGGCACTAGCCGGAGGCACACAAAGACCGAAGGCCGAAGACCAAAGACCGTTAACGCCCTCGACCCGAGTCGGAGCGGCCGACTACCGCGAAGAGCCGACCTCACAGATACGCCGAGTGATCGCAAGCCGTCTCGCCGAGTCGATCGGCCCGATCCCGACATTTTACTTGACGGTCGAGATCGAAATGGACAGCACACTGGCGTTGCGAAAACAGGTCAACGCAACTATCCCTGAAGACCAAAAGATCAGCGTCAATGACATCATCGTCAAGGCCGCGGCGATGGCGTTGACCAAGCATCCCTTCGCCAACTCGTCGTATCAGGAAAAGACGATCAGGTTCTACGATCAGGCCGACATCGGCGTCGCGGTTGCTATCGATGAAGGGTTGATAACGCCGGTCGTTCGCGGTGCCAACCGAAAGGGCTTTCTCGAGATTTCGGCCGAGATCAAAGACCTCGCCGCACAGGCAAAGGCAAAGAAGCTGCAACCCGAGCAATACACCGGCGCGACTTTTTCTATCTCAAATCTCGGAATGTTCGGCATCAAGGAATTCACAGCCATCATCAACCCGCCCGAGGCCGGCATTCTCGCCGTGGGTGGTGCTCAGCCGACGCCCGTCGTGCGCGACGGCGAGGTCGTTGTTCGCAGCATAATGAATGTAACTATGTCCTGCGATCATCGCGTCGTTGACGGCGCGACGGGTGCAAAGTTCCTCCAGACGTTCAAGCAAATGCTGGAACAACCCGGGATGATGTCCGCTTGAGAGACGAAGCCCGATCACCGTCCGCGATCCTCGCGCTGCTGCCCGCCCAGTTTTTGTTCGGCTCACTGCCCGTGATCGGTAAGGTTGTCCTCGCCGTAATGCCCCCGATAGCGCTGGTCGGCTTTCGGACAGCGATCACTGCCGTCATTCTGTTCGTCATCCAGGCATTTCGCGGTCGTCTCTGGCTCAAGGAAAAGGGCGACTACTGGCGGTTCGCTCTGCTCAGCCTCTTCGGCGTGGTGATCAATCAATTGTTCTTTATCGGCGGCCTGTCGCTTACGACCGCGTCGAACACTTCACTGCTTGCTGTGATGATCCCGGTTTTTACGCTTGCCATCGGGGCCATTGCCGGGTTTGAACGATTGACATGGGTCAAGAGCGTCGGCATCGTGCTGGCAGCGATCGGCGTTACGATTCTCATAGACCCGAGAAGGGCGTCCTTCTCATCGCAGACCACGCTTGGTGACCTTTGCATTGTTATCAACTGCCTGGCCTACGGTATTTATGTTGCAACGTCAAAAAATGCCATCATGCGCAACGGCACGTTTAGGTCAATGATGTGGGTATTCGTCTTTGCGAGCGCGATCTGCGTCCCACTCGGCCTATGGTCACTCTCAACGACCAACATATCCGCCATCGATACAAGGATCTGGCTTATCACGATCTATATCGGCATAGGGGCAACCGCCGGGCCCTACCTATTGAATGCTTGGGCCCTGTCAAAGGTTACTCCCTCGACCGTTGCCGTATTCGTTTATCTGCAGCCATTGATCGGTTTTGTCCTGGCGGTAATGTATCTGGGCGAACAGATCAGCTTGGCTTTTATCGGCGCCGCTACACTCATATTTGCCGGTGTATATCTGGTCACTAAACGATCAACAACAACCAGACGCGAGATAGCTTTTTTGCGGTTACAGGCATCTAATCATCAGGATGCCCACCCAGATCACCAAGATCGAACTGAATAGCGGACGGCGAATATTGCTCCGTGTTGAAGGTGAGATGTTGCTCCATGACGCAGAACTGATCGAACGGATCGTTCGTCAGACCTTTGAAAAGCTTGGCACAACGGTCATCATCGACCTTGCCGACCTCGATTTCCTCGACAGCGAGGCGGCGTCGATCCTAAGGCGGCTGGAGCAACGCGGCGAGGCACAGATCGACGGCGTCGAGATATTCCTTCAAACTGCCGTCGATATGGCTGAACGTGTCTAAGCAGACCTGACATTTCCCGCAAAACGATTTACATTTGTAGCCATGAAGGCTCAAGAGATCGCTGACCTCGTCGGAGGACAACTGACCGGCGATGGCGAGGTCGAGATACTCGGCGTGAATGCTCTGGATCGGGCCGCCGCTTGTGAGATCGCGTTCATCGCTGCCTCATCGCACGGTCCGGCGGCAAGTCGCGCCGCATGCCTGCTCGTTGGGATTGACTCTGAAGCATCGGCACCGGCGGTGATCAGAGTCGATGATCCAAAACTTGCCTTCGCAAAAGCCGCCGCCGTACTCCACCCACGGAAGATCCGCCCGGCGGGACGACATTCATCCGCGGTCATCGCCGAATCTGCAAGGATCGGCGTCGGCGTGTTCATCGGGTCGTTTGTTTCGGTCGGAGAAGATTCGATCATCGGCGATCGAAGCGAGTTTGGCTCCGGGGTAAGGATCGGCGACAACGTCTCAATTGGATCGGATTGTATCCTGCATCCCAACGTCGTTGTCGAGGAGGGCTGCTCCATAGGCGACAACGTAGTCCTTCACGCCGGCGTCGTCATCGGAGCCGACGGTTTTGGCTACGTCGCGGATGTGAACAACACACATCACAAATTCCCACAGATCGGCCCGGTCGTTATCGGGAATGATGTCGAGATCGGCGCCAATACCTGTGTTGACCGCGGATCACTCGGTGAAACGCGCATTGGCGAGGGAACAAAGATCGACAACCTCGTTCAGATCGCCCATAACGTCAATATCGGCAAACGGGTCGTGATCGCCGCTCAAACGGGAATCTCCGGGAGCACGGTTATCGAAGACGATTGCGTCATTGGCGGCCAGGTCGGCATCGGAGACCATGCTGCAGTCAAAAGCGGCGCGGTTATTGGATCACAGGCCGGCATCCTGCCCGGAAAGATCGTGCGTGCAGGTATCTGGTGGGGGACGCCTGTGCAGCCGCTCGACGAATACAAACGCCAAAACGCCCGTATCAAAGGCATCTCCCGATTGAGTGATAGGGTCAAAGCCATCCAACAGCTTCTTACCGATCTGATCGACCGTCAGGGTCGATGAGCTCTCGAATGAGTTCAGCCGCCCGTTGTGACGCTCCACCGTGACCGAGTTTTTCGGCGGCAGCCCCAAGGTCGGCACGGACGGCCGAATTAATGTCGCCGTCGAGCAGCCTCAGCAGTTCGTCTGCGAGACGGCGAGGTGTGAGGTCGTCCTGAATTAGCTCTGTGACAAGTCGCTCACCCGCGACGAGATTTATCAATGCGTAATGCGGAACATCGATCAGCGGCTTGAGAAGGCCATAATTCAATCTCGAGGTCTTATAAACGACAACCATCGGGAGGTTCAGGATCGCCGCCTCCAAGGTGGCCGTGCCACTGGTGATGGCCCCCGCTTCAGCCGCGGCCAGGACGTCATGCGTGCGGTTCATGACCAGAAAGAAATTGTCGCCGACGTCCGCAGCATCGAGAATTCGCCGACAATGGGCGGCGGCAGTCTCGTTTGAAGCGCATATGACGAATACCGCATCAGCGACGCTAGTCGAAACAATGGCGGCGGAATCCAACATCACCGGCAGGATCCTTGCTATCTCCCTTTCCCTACTGCCCGGCAAAAGAGCAATGATCCGTCGTGTTGGATCGACACCGAGGTCTTTCGAGAGTTCCGCCTTGTCCACGGCAGGATGAACTTCGCGAACATGGGGATTGCCAATGTACTCGATATGATGTACACCATGCTCCGCATACCATGCCTTTTCAAATGGAAGTATGCTGAGAAGGAGATCGACGTAGCGGTCGATAAATCCCAGGCGGTATTTTCGCCAGGCCCACAACTGAGGTGAGACGTAGTAGACGACCCTGCATCCGTGCCTCTTAAGGTGCCGCGCAAGTTTAAGGTTGAACTCGGGAAAGTCTATGAGAACAACGACATCAGCACCGCGATCGGCGGCGGCGTTCCGAAGCTTCCGCATTGCCCTGAGAAAAACCGGCAGCGAGCGCCCGATCTCAGCGAGGCCGACCACCGAAAGATCGTCGGCGGCGACAATTGCCTCAACGCCGGCGGCGCGCATTCGCGGTCCCGCGCAGCCAAATAGTCGTAATTGCTCAGACGCAAATACGGTGTTCAGCGCGGCGGCAAGCTTCGCGCCGAGCAGGTCGCCTGATGCCTCGCCTGCGACCATCATGATGCTACTGGGTCCCTTCACGCTTCTACATATTAGACGATACGGCACAAGGACAAAACGACAACCGACCGCATTCAGGCCGCATCCAAGCTCTAAGTTTGCTTAGACCTGTGTTTTTCGCTGGTCAGGTGGTTGCACAACCATCGCTGGACGCCTAAAATTGAGTATTTTGGGTCATTCGTTGACGTTCGGTCTCTCGGTGACGGTTCGACTTGAGTTGGAGGAGTTCTCTGTGACGTTTTGCCGCAATCTTCTTTTGGTTTTACTGGGCTTAGCTGCAAGCGCGCAAGCCGCGCTTGGCCAGACCGAGTCAGTGATCGGTCAAATTTCCAATTCGGTGGCAGAGTCCTTTGCCGGAGCGATCAGCGGCGATGGCCGGTTCGTGGTCTTTGAGTCGCGAGGGAACCTTGCAACAGAAAACCCGCGAAACGCCGACAATAATACCGAGATATTCCTATTTGATTACGCCCAACGCCGTATCTACCAGATCACGGATACAAAAAGCGTCCTCTTCGACACCACAAAACCAGCCGCATACTTCAATGTTCGTGTCGAGATCTCGAACACTCGTCCAGTCATAAGCAGGGACGGCCGTTGGATCGCCTTCAGTTCAAATGCGACCGCATCGACGCCTTCGGTGCCTGACGGGACGAATCCGGGATCCTTTGACGGGAACCTTTATACGTTACCGATGCCTTCGCCATCACCGACCGCGACAGTGACCCCATCACCGACGCCTACGGCCTCGCCTTCGGCCAGCCCAACACCAACGGCATCACCAACACCGGCGCCTAATCCATTGGCTCAGGACGGTAATCTTGAGATTTGGCTCTACGAGATCCCTGCGTACCCTACAATTGCCGACTTATCCGCGGGTGACGATATCCCAAAGGCCGAACTTGCGGGTGGTGCGTTTACGAGGGTTACAAATACATTGCCGAGCCAGTTGCCTCGGCCCGGCACTCCGACAACGGGACCGTTTATCGCCGACGACAATCATGATGTATCGATCACCGACAACGGCGAAATGATCGCATTTGGTTCTACACGAGACCTTGTCCCTGCGGTGGGCAACCCGTTTCCGACCGAGGACAATGATGAGATCTTCACATACGTTCGCTCGGCTGCTCAACTCAATCAGGTAACCAAGACGCCGCGGGGCCCGATCACTAACCCGATCTACAGCAAGTTCCCGACGATCTCGGGCAACGGCTCGCGCGTGGCGTTTGCGAGCACGGCTGACGACCCGATCGATGATCCAAATAGTGCCACAAATTTTGACACCGGCAGCAATCCGGAATCGAGCCGTAACGAAGAGGTCTTTTATGCCGATCTTTTGAATGGCGTCCCGACGGGCGGCCGCCAGATCACTACGACCACGCCGACCAATCCGGGCGAACCGGTGAATATTTACGACTTTGGACGCAGGATGAGCCGTGACGGCCGCTATATTGCGTTCGACTCGTATGCCGACCTCGGCACGTCACCGAATGGAGCAAATCTGCCTGGCTTTGCGACATTTCTTTACGATGCGACGGCCAACACGATTCGCCAGATCGGGCTTCGCAGCGACGCCGATACTGTCGCCATCGGCGGCGATATCCAACGTTACCCGTCGTTTACCGAATACAATGGCGCGGGCACGCCGTCATTATTGGTCCTCGAAACGCGTCTTAATATCCGAGCCGACGGCACGATACCGACAACAGCAGCGGACGGACTCAATCCGGATCCTTCGCGTCCTCCGCAGCTCTACTCTTATCCATTGAATGTTCCGGCGGCCGAGGCTACTTTTACGCGACTTGCTAACTTTCCTCCGGCCGCGCTGTTTATAGGATCGACACAGGCTCTAACGAGCGATTCGATCAAGCGTATGGCGTTTAACCTGGCGCTTACCGAATTAGGAACCGGCAATTTAGATCTACAGACCGAGGCATTTTATTTCCTCCAGCCTGCGGTTGATACCGGCACACCGGTGACGATCGACATGGCGACAGGCGCCAGCGGCATGCCGGTCTCGCAAACGGCCTTGCCGGGCTCGTCGGCCAGCCCGACACCTACGGCATCGCCGACCGCGAGCCCGACTCCAACTCCGACGCCGAGTCCGAGTCCGAGTCCGACGCCAACGGCAAGTCCGACCGGATCACCGACACCTGCGCCGACACCTCCTGTGGTTACCCCGCCTGCGGTCCATGGTATCGCCGCGGGGATGCTTGCCGTGCTGGATTATCAGGCGGGCATTAATCGGCCGATCGTTGCTCGCACGGCTGTCGGGTCGATCCAACGCAGTTTCAATCTGCCGATCGAATTGAGCGGCCTGACGATGACGATCAATGGCGCTGCGTGCGGGCTGAAGTCCGTAGGCCAGCGCCGCATCGAGTTTGTCGCTCCCGCGGGCCTCTTGCCGGACGCTGATGGCACGACGTATCCGCTCGTTATCAACAATAACGGCCTCCAGATGAAGACCACGATCACGGTCGTTCCTGCCAGGCCCGATATTTTCAATGTCGAGATGATCCGCGCTCCGGGTGGACGGGCAAAGCTCTTTAACGTGACCAATACGGTATTTACGACCGAGCCTTTTTCCGTAAGGACGATCAAACGCAAGGGCAACCGGCTCGTCCCAAGCGTTCTGCGCATGTATCTGACCGGCGTTGTTCCACACACGACGGGACTGATTGTCAGGATTAGCGGCACGAATATTGGCGGAATAGCGCTCAGATCCGTCCCGACACTGGTCGAACCGGGCATTTATACGCTCGATTTCGAACTGCCCGCCTCGCTCGACCATGCGGGAGACGAGGCCATCGTCATATCGACGACGTTCGGCACCATTCTCTACAGTTCACGGCTCGAGGATACCGCGCCTCGGCTGTTCATCCTGTAACCGCACGGCCGGTGATGTTATACTGAACACAGGATAAAAACTCTTTTTTTTGGAGAACATGCGGCCATTTGGCAGTTTAATTGCGCTTAGAGACAGGCCCATAACATTATGCATGGAAAGGATGTCAGCACAATGAAGATCGCACCCAAGGTTTGGAAAAACGGCGAGCTTA
>JAGOWF010000268.1 GCA_018060305.1 Pyrinomonadaceae bacterium | reverse complement strand
ATAAAACGAGTGTTAAGACGAATATCCTCTTCATTGCCTCAAAAGTATATTATGCCGTATCGAAAATCCGAAATCGCACCGTCGCCGGTCAGACATTTACTAATTCCGCTTCCTGGAATATGATTTTAGCGACTTCCAAACGGAGGCACGTCACATGAAACAATGCCCGGCCTGTCAGGCCCAGTACGCGGACGAGACGCTTTCGTTCTGTCTCCAGGACGGCACTCCGCTCGTCGAGGGGACGCAAGCCGACACACCGACCGTCGTCTTGGGTGAAACAGAGACGTTTGTTGCCCGCAGATCGCAGCCCGCTTCGCACACCTGGCCGCCGTCTGAGGTGACGAGGGTCCAAACCCTTGAACAGCCGCGAAAAAGTTCTAAGACCGGCCTGATCGTTGCCCTTACCGCCGCTGCCATGCTTCTGTTATTTGGGGTGATCGGGATAGCCGCGCTGCTCTTGTGGAAAAGGTCCGATGGCCCCGTGGTGTCAAACGCGAACACCAACGTCATAAAGCCACCGACAAACCTAAACTACAATTTCAATTCGACTACACCGAACGTCAACGTACCGCCGCGGCCTTCGCCATCGCCTGATGCCTCGCCCAGGCCCTCGCCCAAGCCGACCGTTGACGAACCGCCGGAACTGAAGTCTTATCCGTCAACGACGCGGCTAAGATTTGCCCGAGGGGCATATACGACATCCTTTTCGGGCGATCTCAATCCGGGTGACGATCGCTCGATGGTGCTCGCTTGCCGCGCCGGGCAATCGCTGTCGGCAACAGTATCGGGCGGCAGTTCGTGCGTGAGTATTCGAGGCGGCGGATCGTCAATGAGGACTACGACCAGCGGCGGCGATAATTACATTACGGTCACGAACCGATGCTCGCAGTCGGTTCGGTTCAGTATCTCGATCACGATCATCTAGGCTAAATGAGAGTCTGTCCCCAATGCAGTGCGCAGTATGCCGATGACACGCTGTCATTCTGTCTGAACGACGGGACGCCGCTTGTGAATGGCCCGAAGGCAGACACGCCGACTGTGGTGCTGGGCGAAACAGAGACCTTCGTCGCCCGCAGCGGTTCCGGAGTTCACGCGCAGCAACCCTCCGAGGTCACTCGGTTTCAGACCTTTGAAGAGCCGGCAAAGAGTTCAAATACGGCGCTTGCAGTGGTCGCGACAGTGCTCGGGATGCTGATAGTCTTCGGCGCGATCGGGCTGGCGATCTTCTTATACTTCAATTCCGGCCAGCAATCCGTCGCTAATGCGAACACGAATGTCTATAAGCCTCCGACAACTCTCGACGGCAACTTCAATGCGAGTTCGCCTGTGACAAACACCAGCACGCCAGCATCACCGATACCGACCGTAGAAATGCCGCAGGCGAACGCGAATATCGGCGAACGGCCGGGTGTTGTGATCGATGAGGTCGCAGTGCGTTCTGAGGTTTCGCAAACGATCTACAGTTCAAAGTCGGCCCGTGATTCGCGGAACCTTGCGGGCTACATGGAGTACTACGCCAACACGCTCGACCGATACTACAATAAACGCGGCATGAGCCGATCCGGCGTGCGTGAGGACAAGGCGCGGCACTTTTCCAATTACACCTCGATGCAAAGCAACTATTCGAATATGAGCATCGCGGTGGGCCCGGACGGACAGACCGCCACGGCCGTTTTCGACAAAGAATGGAATTTTAGTGGAGCCAAGAACTCTTCAGGCAAGGTCCGCAGTGAACTCGGTTTTCGGCGGATTAACGGTCGTTGGCTGATCGTGTCCGAATGGGACCGAAAGATCTATTACGTTCGATGACATAGATGCTGCATGAAGGCGCTTCGATCTACTAAAGGCAACCTAAGTATCGACGAACTCGCGCGACCTGATCGAGGAGATGAAGCACTTGTGCGGGTAACGCTCTCGGGCATTTGCAATACGGATCTCGAGATCGTCCGCGGATACGCTGGTTTTGAAGGGACGGTCGGGCATGAGTTCGTCGGTGTCGTTGAGCGTTCGGGTGAGCGAACGGAACTGGTCGGCAAGCGTGTCGTTGGCGAGATAAACGCCGGCTGCGGCACGTGCGAAAAATGCCGTTCGGGCGACCCGCGTCACTGTCCGACGCGAACCGTTCTCGGCATTGTCGGCCGCGATGGCGCCCACGCGGAATATCTTCAGTTACCTGCCCAGAACCTGCTACCCGTGCCCGATGAGGTCAGCAACGAACAAGCTGTTTTTGCCGAACCGCTCGCGGCGGCATTTGGTATTACCGAACAGGTCAATATTACGCCCGAAACCGCGGTGGCGGTGATCGGCGACGGTAAGCTCGGCCTGCTGTGCGCGATGTCGCTGGCTTTGAGATCGAACAATATGACGATCATCGGCAAACACGCTGAAAAGCTCGCCATCGCCGAAAATGCAGGCGCACGGCCCGTGCTGCTTGCAAATATTACGCCGGCCATGTTTGCAGGCTTTGACGTAGTCATTGAGGCGAGCGGTTCCGAGTCGGGTTTTTCGACCGCGCTCGACCTCGTCAAACCGAGGGGCAAGATCGTGTTGAAATCGACGTTTCACGGCACGCCGACGTGGGAAGCCTCGCGTATTGTGGTGAATGAGATCACGGTCCTAGGGTCGCGTTGCGGACGGTTCGCTCCGGCTCTGGATCTGCTTGCTCATCAGTCGGTCGATGTAATGCCGCTGATATCGGACGAGTTTTCGCTTGCCGACGGCGTTCACGCGATGACGCGGGCAGCCGAGAAAGGCGCACTGAAAGTTCTTATCCGGCCCTAGCGGCCTTTGCTATAATTATGTGAGGACAGCGAGACAATCGTGTTCGGGAGTTAGCAGTATGAGTAGTAATTTCGGTCGTGGATCGGCGATCGCGTTGGCTTGTTTTCTTGTTTATTCGGTTTCCGCGCAGCCTGAGCCGGCATCGAGTGCGTTTGCCCAGGCCGCCAAAAAGGTCGAGCCGGCCGTCGTCAGCATCGACACCAAAAGCCGCGTCTCGCGGCCCGTGGCCCAGGCGACGCCGGCGCCTGGCGATCAGTCTGACATGCTGGAATTCCTCCGCCGCCAGATGCAGCAGCGCCCGGTTCGTGTAGTCGGGAGCGGTTTTATTGTCGATAAGTCGGGCTATATCGTCACGAACGCCCATGTCGTTGACGGTTCAGCGAAAATAACGGTCAAGCTCGATTCGGGTGAGGAACTCAACGCATTGCTCGTCGGCTCTGACGAGGAGACCGACATCGCGGTTCTCAAGGTGGAGGCTCGTCGCGATCTGCCGTTCGTGAAATTCGGTGACTCAGAAAAAGTACAGGTCGGCGATTGGGTGTTGGCGATCGGCTCGCCCTTTGGCCTCGACAAAAGCGTTACTGCCGGCATCATTTCGCAGACGCGTCGTGAAACGCCATACACGACGCCATTCCAGCGTTTTTTGCAGACCGATGCAGCGATCAACCGTGGCAATTCCGGTGGGCCGTTGGTCAATATGGCGGGCGAGGTCGTTGGCGTAAATTCGCAGATCGCAACTTCGACGGGCGATTACAACGGTGTGAGTTTCGCCCTGCCGTCGCGTGAGGTCGATTACGTCTATCGGCAGATCGTGCATAGCGGAAAGGTCCGGCGCGGTTATCTGGGTATCTTGCTCGATTCCGTACAGGCGGAGTTTGCAGCCGTTTATGGCCTGAAAGACCGCCGTGGTGCGATCGTCACCGAAGTTCGCGAAAAGCAGGGACCAGCCGCAACCGCCGGCATCAAAACAGGCGATATCATTGTTGAATTCGACGGTCAAAAAGTATCGAGCGCGCAGGACCTGATCGCACGCGTTGCGCTGACGCTGCCGACGCAGACGGTTAGGATCAAGTAC
>JAGOWF010000267.1 GCA_018060305.1 Pyrinomonadaceae bacterium | reverse complement strand
TCACCGCCGTCGGCAAGGCCGGCGAGGTCACGATACCGACCGGCTATCGTGTCATCACCGCAAAGGTCGTCACGCCGGGCCTGATCGACGCACACTCGGTCATCGGCCTGAACGGTTATCTCAACCAGCCGCACGACCAGATGGCCCTCGACGGTGGTGCGACCGTTCAACCCGAATTACGGGCGACCGACGCCTACAATGCCGAGGAGAAACTCGTCGAATGGGTGCGGCTATTCGGCGTCACGACGATCCACACCGGTCATCAGCCGTCAGCCCTTATTTCCGGCCAGACGATGGTCGCCAAGACATGGGGCAAGAACGTCGATGAGGCCACGATCGTCCCCACGGCAATGATCGCCGTCACGCTCGGCAACGCCGCGAATGCGGGTCAAGGCAAGTCGCCCGGCACGCGTGCCAAGCAGGTCGCGATGCTCCGCGCCGAGCTTATCAAGGCCCAGGAAAACGCTGCCAAGACCGATAAGCCCAAAGACCTCAAATCCGTCATCATGATGCGTGTGATCAACCGCGAGGTCCCGCTCCTCGTCACCGCCGAGGCGGCACAGGACATCATGACGGCGATACGTATCGCGAAGGAATTCAACCTCCGAATCGTGCTCGATGGCGTCGCCGACGGCCATCTCGTCGCGAATGAGATCAAGGCGTCGGGCTTTCCCGTGATCGTCCACGCGACGATGGCCCGGCCCGGCGGCGACCGCTCTAACGTTTCGCTGGAGAACGCATCCAAGCTGCGCGCCGCAGGCATTCCCGTTGCACTGCAGAGCGGTTACGAGAGTTATGTGCCAAAGACACGCGTCGTCCTCTTCGAGGCCGCCATGGCTGCGGCGAATGGCATGGGCTTTCGGAACGCGCTGGCAACTGTAACGATCGACGCCGCTACGATCCTCGGACTCGATAAACGTGTTGGCTCGATCGAGGTCGATAAAGATGCCGACCTCGCCCTATACGATGGCGATCCGTTCGAGTGGACAACGCATTGCACGGGCACGATCATCAACGGCCGCGTCGTGAGTGAGACGACAAGATAAGTCAATCGGACAACACCTATGCGAACGATCTATTCCGTACTAATCGCGATCTGTTTGTGGTCAGCCGCAGTTGCCCAAACGCCGAGCCCGTCGACGTCGCCTGCGAAGCCGCTCGATCCTAAGATGGACGAACCGCCGGTCGTAAGCAAGCACTCGATCCGTGTCGGCTCGCAGACGTTGAACTACACGACCACGACCGGCTTTATGCCCATCAAGAATGCCGTCAGCGGCGAAGTCGAGGCGCGTATCTTCTACATGGCATATACGCTCGATAATCCACCGGCGAAACGGCCGCTGATGTTCTCGTTCAACGGCGGGCCCGGCTCGGCGAGCGTATGGCTGCATCTCGGTGCCCTCGGGCCGCGTCGAGCAAAGATGCTTGACGACGGGATGCTCCCGCCGCCGCCTTACGAGATGGAAGACAATGCTTCGACGTGGCTGACCGAGACCGATCTTGTCTTTATCGACCCCGTCGGCACGGGCTATTCGCGGGCCGCAAAGCCGGAACTCGCGAGTAAATTTTTCGGCGTCAATGGTGATATCGACTCTGTCGGTGAGTTCATTCGCCTGTACTTGGGTCGCAACGAACGCTGGTCGTCGCCGCTGTTCCTTGTCGGCGAATCATACGGCACGACCCGTGCGAGCGGCCTGTCGAACTGGCTCTTCGAACACGGTATCGCCCTCAACGGCATTGCGCTAGTGTCGGCGGTGTTGAATTTTCAAACCATCCGTTTCGCCAGCAACAATGACATGCCGCTCGTGTTCATCTTCCCAAGTTACACGGCGACGGCGTGGTATCACAAACGCCTGCCGCCGCAGCTTCAGTCCAAGACTATCGAACAGGTTACGGACGAAGCGCGTCGCTGGGCGTCCAACGAATACATGCGTGCACTGCTCAGGATCGATTCGCTGACCGACGTCGAAAAGAACGCGCTCGCGGCTTCTTACGCAGCATTTACTGGCCTGCCGACGGATTTTATCATTCGCAATAACTTTCGTATCGAACTGGGCGAATTTCAAAAGGAACTGCTTCGCGTGTCTGAACGCCGCACCGTTGGGCGGCTCGACAGCCGTTTCAAGGGCATCGACCGCGACGCCGCTGGTGACGGGCCTGACAGCGACCCTTCGATGAACGCGATTCGACCGCCATATACGGCCATATTCAACAGCTACGTTCGCGGCGAATTGGGCTACAAATCCGACGTCGAGTACTACATTCTCGGCGGCGGCATTAGCAGTCCCTGGAACTGGAATACCAACAACGCTTACACCGACACGAGCATGCCGCTCAAGGACGCCATGGCCAAAAACCCTTACATGAAGGTCTGGCTCTCGCAGGGCTATTACGACATGGCGACGCCGTTTTTTGCGGCTGAATACACAGTCTCAGCATTGAATCTCGACCCGAGCCTGCGGCGGAATATTTCGTTCACCTACTACGAGGCAGGGCATATGATGTATATCGATGTGCGCGAACTCCGCAAGCTCAAGACGGCCGCCGCTGCATTCATCAACAGCGCGGTCAGGAGATGAGGAACCACGAAAATACACGAAAAGGCACTAATAAAAGTCGTGTTAGGGTATCGCTCAATCATTTTTGTGTCCTTTTCGTGTCCTTTCGTGGTTAATGTCTTGTTCTTCCCGCAAGCAGGTCGATCGCATGCGACAACACGGGCCGGATCACCTCGAAACACTCCTCAACGCCTCGCGGAGAGCCGGGCAGATTGATGATCAGCGTGTTCCCGCGAATGCCGCAAATGCCGCGTGAAAGCATCGTCATCGGCGTCTTTGCGGCCGTCTCTCTTCGCATCGCCTCAGCGATGCCGGGCGTTTCGCGTTCGATCACGGCCCGCGTCGCCTCGGGCGTGTTGTCCCTCGGCCCAAAACCCGTCCCGCCCGTGGTTACGATCAGGTTGACGTCTTCCCTCTCAGCCATTCCATAAAGCGTTTCCCGCAGATCGAGCAGCTCATCTGAAACGACCATTCGCTCGACGATCTCGGCTCCAATTCCAGACATCAACTCGACCAGCTTATCGCCCGACATATCGTTGCCTAACGTCCTTGTGTCACTCACCGTAATAATTGCCGCGCGGATATTGCTTTTCATAAGTTGCCACTAGCTTCAGCTAGTGGGAGTGAGCAAACACAAAATCGGCTTTAGCCGAAACTAGCCTTTGAATTTCTCAAACCCAGCCCTAACGAGAAAATCGTCGAATTCCGATTTGAAACTGCTATTACGGTGATGGATTTCCTGATTCGCAATATAGCGACGAACGCTGTCCAAACCTGCTGGATTTACGGAGACTGCGAAATACTCGTCTTGCCATGAAAACTTGGATTCGGTCAACCCGTTCTTATTGATCCAAAACGAGGACTCGCCTTTGATCAACTGCGTGATCTTATCGAGCGTCTGCCCCGACCCAAGCGAGATCAGACAGTGCACATGGTCAATATATCCGTTGATCATGTCGATGAAGATACCCTTCTCGCGTGCATTTTCCAGTATGTGCTTGAAAACAGCTTTTCTAACGTCGTCCGTAAGGAACGGCGTGTGATTGTACGTTGACCAAACGAAGTGTATCCAGACTCTTATCCAGGGCATATTTCGGCTAAAGCCGCTTGTTGTTGTTTACACCTTTCCACTAGCTAAAGCTAGTGGCAACTTATCCTGCCGTCGTCTCAACAGCTTCCCTGCTCCGCCGACGCCTTCCATAAACTACGCTCATCGCCACGCCTGCCACGACTAATCCCATACCAACCAATGCCACCGGCCCCTGGGCTTCGCCGAATAATATCCAGCCGATCGTGATCGCATA
>JAGOWF010000266.1 GCA_018060305.1 Pyrinomonadaceae bacterium | reverse complement strand
GCCGGCCAATGCCAGCAACACAGTCGCTCCGGCCACCGACGATGGCCAACTGGAGGTAAGCTTCTACAGCGGCGACAAGTACATTACGTTTAAGGTCAAGACCGACGCGACCGACGACGAAGCGATCGCGGCGGCGGAGCGAATGTTTGGCCAGCCGCTCAACGATGAGCAGAAGGGACAGGTCAGGTCCGCCCGGCAGAACGCTTACACTGCACGCTTTAATGACGGGCGCGAGTCCGACTATCAGGGCGGCTATTGGGGCGATGAAAAAATGTCGCCGTCGCTGCTGCCGCCATTCCTCAAACAGGACGCACTGACCGACTGGCTTTTTGTCTATCAGATGACGGGGCCGGAGGCCTATTTATACGCGCAGGACCAATTCAAGGCGACCGGCAGCGAGCTTTGGCTGATGACGGCGATGGCAAAAGCTGAGAAGGCATACGCCGGATTGCCCCGCGTCATCGAGGCCGCGACAAATGCCAACCGCTCGTCGCCCGCCTACACGACGATCGCGTATCACCTGGCGCGCATCCTGCTCGAACAGGGCAAGCAGGCAGAGGCCCGAAAGCTGATCGACGATATGCTTAATGCGGGCGACCAGATACCGATCTCGTCGCGTAACTCGTTCCTGTCATTGCGGTTACGGCTCGCCGAGACGATGGACGACTTTCTGACATACTCACTGCGAAAGCCGTTCGCCTTCGATTTTGACGGCAGCACGGGAACCATCGATCAGTTCATCGCCGAGCAAAAGACATGGTTCGACCCGGCCAATTCCGAGGGGCAGACGCGCGAACAATACGACGCCGAGATCGAGGCGCGCTTTACGCAGGAGAAGCTGTGGCAAGCGCGGCCGATGTTTGACACGGACATCATCGACGTCTTTAACAAGCACTTCCCGACCACGGTGCTGATCGAGGCCGCAAAGTCACCGGCGTTGCCAGAGCATATGCGCGAGCGATTCTATCTTGCGATCTGGATGCGTGCATTTATGCTGGACGATATGGCGACGATGCTGAATATTACGCCCGAGCTTGTCAAATATCATCCTGAGTTTGCCGCCCAATTCGATATGATCAACGCCGCCAAGACGCAGGCGGCCCGCGACTATGCCGCCCTCTATTTTGTCCTCAAGAACCCGATAATGAGCCCCTTTATCGAGGACGGAATGGGCAAGACCGACAATGAGCAGGAGCAGTGGTCGGCGAACGACTGGTGGTGCGAACCGTACGACACGGTTTACGACGACGCCGCAAACACGTCCGTCCCCGCACCGCTGCCGCCAAAGCCCGCATTCCTGACGCCGACCCAATCAAAGCTCGCTCAGGCCGAGCGAACTCGTCTTCGCGAGACCGGCGATGCCCCGAAATATCTTGGAGAGAAAGTGCTAATATGGGCCCGAACTTATCCGGCCGACCGCCGCGTGCCTGAGGCCCTCTATATCACCATCGAGGCCAATGGCTGGACCAAGTACGGCTGCGGTAATAACGAGGAACTCCGCGACCAACTGACCAAGGTCCTAAAGACCCGCTATCCGAGCAGCGAGTATGTCCGCAAGCTCGAGAGCGAGGAGCAATAAGCGCTACTTCCCGCTCTTGTCGTACTCTGTCTTGGCCTTTTCGAGCTCGACCTTGGCGTCGCGACAGTTCTTGGCGATCGTGGCCTTATCGCCCTTGTTGTCTTCGATGCTCTTCTTGATCGTCTCGCGTATCTTATTGACAAACAGGCGTTTACCGGCCTTTACGACATAGCCGTCATCCGGGTTATCGGCGTACGACCCGAGCATATCCATCACCTCATCACACTCCGGAATGCCGATCTTCTCTTCGCCGACGGCGGTGTCAAGCGCCTTGTCACTGATCGACTTGTTCGAAGCAGTGTTGGTCTTTGACTTGTCGGACGAACCGAGCAGGCCGCAGCCGAGGACGGTGAAAACGATGACGATCAAGGCTGAGGTCAGAGCGATATTATTCTTCATAGTGTTTTCAAGACATTGCACAAGCCCGCGCGTGAGCAAGGGCGGAATATTCGACGTTTGGTGTTCGCCCTTGCTTACGCGCGGGCTTCTGCAACGGTTACGCAGACCAAACATCTCGTGTTCAGTCTTTTTCGAGGTTCGCGAACTTTTCGATCAATTTCTTTTGCCCAAAGCCGGGAAAGCTCACAGTGAGCTTTACGTTGTCGCCGGAACCTTCGCGGCGTAATATCAGGCCGCGGCCGTATTTGACGTGGCGGACGTAAGTGCCGGGAACGAGCGAATTTGGCGGCATGCTGACCTTTTGCTGCGGACGGCCTTGTGAGCCCGCAGCCTTTAGGCGGTCATACGCGGTTTGCTTCGGCGGCGCGCCATAACTATGTTGAGTGCCCCCTGCTGACGCAGGGGGTTCTGCCCTGCTCGGCCCAGTTGACGTCGAACTCCTATTTTTGAAAAATTCGGTAACCGCGTCGGCGCTGTCGTAGGTTTTGCCGGTATAGACATTTCGCGGTTTTGGCGTCTCTGCATCGCCGCGAAGGGCGCTTGCGGCGGCTTTGGCTTGCAGCGTGCTCGCGCTGCGGGCGTATGACAGCCATGATGCCCCGGGCGAGAGGTCGTCGATCAGCTCCAGCGGAAGTTCATTCAAAAACTGAGACGGCTCGGACGCAAACTCTGTTCCGTAGGTGCGTCGGTGCATCGCGTGCGTGACATAGAGCATCTTCTCGGCACGCGTTATTGCGACATAGGCAAGGCGACGTTCTTCCTCAAGGTCTTTTTCCTCGCTCAAGGAGCGCGAATGCGGAAAGATGCCGTCCTCGAGCCCGACGAGAAAGACGACCGGAAACTCAAGTCCCTTTGCCATGTGCGCGGTCATCAGCGTCACGCCCGCGCTCGAATCGTATCGGTCGGTGTCGGACGTTAGCGCGGCGTGATCGATAAAATCGCGCAGGCCGTTGTCCGGCTGTTTGTCGTAATCTACAGCGGCGTTTACAAGCTCTTCGAGATTCTCTAGCCGTGCCTCTGCCTCATCAGTGGCCTCGATCCGCAGTGAATTCGCATAGCCCGTCTCCTCGATCGCGGCAATAACAACGTCAGACACACTGTGCGAGCCGGTCTCATCCGTCGCCTTTCGGATCAGGCCGTCGATCACATCCTTAAAGCCGCGAAACGCCTCTTTCGCTCTCGGCGTCATCTGCACGTCGAGCGGAAACTCTTTACCGGTAATGCCGCGAATCGTCATCCACAGCGAAGCGCCGTTCGCCTTTGCCGCCGTCTGCAGAGCGTCAATGCTCGTCTTGCCGATGCCGCGGGCGGGCGTATTGATGACGCGCAGCAGGGCGATGTCGTCAAACGGATTCATCGCCAGCTTGAGATACGCGATCACGTCCTTTACCTCGGCGCGCTCGTAAAACGAAAAGCCGCCGACGATGTTGTATTCGATCCGCAGCCGCCGCAGGGCTTCCTCAAAAACACGTGACTGCGCGTTCGTCCGATAGAGCACGGCGATGCGGTCCGACAGGCTGCGGCGTTGGTGATCCTCGATCTTTGACGCGACAAACCTCGCCTCAGTATCGCCGTCGTAGGCCTGATAATACGAGATGCGTTCGCCACCCGCGTTTGCCGTCCAGAGCTTCTTTTTCTTTTGGTTGACGTTGTTCGCGATGATCGCGTCGGCAGCATCGAGGATCGTCTGCGTCGAGCGATAATTCTGTTCGAGCAACATGACCTTTGCAGTCGGATAATGGCTCTCGAATTCAAGAATGTTCCGAATGTCAGCCTGCCTAAATCCGTAGATACTCTGCGCATCATCGCCGACGACACAGATATTTTGCTGCTTCTCGGTCAGGTAGCTGATGAGCGCGAATTGCAGCGCGTTCGTGTCCTGATATTCGTCAACGAGGATGTATTTGAAGCGGTCGTTATATTTTTCCCGTGTTTCCGGCGATTTGCGGAGCAGCCTGACGGCTTTGATGA
>JAGOWF010000050.1:9930-12956 GCA_018060305.1 Pyrinomonadaceae bacterium | reverse complement strand
GGCCTATCCTCGATCACAGCCGCGCCAAGCCAATCTTGAACGATCATCGTCGCATTCGTGATAGGCGACAGATCGTCACCGCTCCATTCGAGCTGTAGTTCGTAACCGCTGTCGAGGCGTTTATCGTCGATGTGAGCGAGCATGTCCGCAGTCGGCGGCGGCAGCCAAGCCGTCGACTGTCGAGGCTGTGAAAGTGCTGTAGGTTCAAACGGCTCAAACGCAGGGATTTTCGGTTCCGATCGCGTGAATTCTTCGACCGGTGTCGGCTTAGGTTCAGATATTAGAGTTTTTTTTTCCTCAGCGGCCGGGGCCGAGGCAGATGCGGCGGCAGAAATCGGGGCACTGCCGGTCAGGGCATTCATTCGCTCGATCAACTCTTCGATGCCGGCGACCTTACGCATCTCGATAAGCTTTATTAGGCCAATCTCAAGGACATACCGAGGATGTGCAGCATCGCGCAGTGTTGTCTCAGTCGCCGCAAGCGAATTGAATGATCGAAGCAGGTCCGCCTCGGCAAAGTCCGTGGCCATCTGCTTCATCTGATCGGCTGTAAATACCGCAGTTTCAAATAGTTGACTCTCGCCGCCCGCGATCTTGAAGACCAGCAGATCGCGAAACAGCCCTAACAGGTCTCGACAGAAATTGCGCAGATCGTGGCCACGGACGATCAGATCATCGACCACCGCCAACACTGACTTTGGCTGGCGTTCTGCTATGGCCGTAACGGTCTTCGCAAGGATCTCGGCCCCCGCAAAACCGAGCGCGCTGGTCACGTCACCCGCGCTGATCTTCTCGCCCGAAAAACTAATGACCTGGTCAAAATTCGACTGGGCATCACGCATCGAGCCCTCGCCCGAACGCGCGAGCTCGCGCAGTGCGTCGTCGTCAATATCGATCTTCTCGGCGTCGGCGATCAGCTTCAGGCGCTCGAATATTTTCTGCAGTGGAATCGTGCGAAACTGAAATTCCTGACACCTCGACGTGATCGTCTCTGGCACCTTGTGCAGCTCGGTGGTAGCCATAACAAAGACGACATTCGGCGGTGGCTCCTCGACCGTTTTTAACAGGGCATTAAATGCGTGCCTCGACAGCTGATGAACCTCGTCGATTATGAAGACACGGTAGCGGTCGCGAGCTGGATTGAAATCGATACCATTGATGATCGTGTCTTTCACGTCCTCAATGCTGGTGTGCGACGCAGCGTCGATCTCGAGCACATCCATCGAACGCCCCTCAGCGATCTCCTGGCACGACGGACAAACGTCCTTTTCATTCGATCCGCACGGCGTAAGCGTAGGCTTGTCCGATTTGTGGCAATTCAGGGCTTTTGCCAGGATGCGAGCAGTGGTCGTTTTCCCAACTCCTCGCGCTCCCGAAAACAGGTAAGCATGGTGCAGCCTGTCGTACTGGATGGCATTACGCAGTGTTTGCGTAATTACCTCCTGGCCGGTCACCTCTTCAAAGGTCTGCGGCCGCCATTTGCGGGCTATCACCTGATACGACATTTCCATTAAGGATAATTGATAACCCTGGAAAGTAAAAAGGCGACGATCAGACGCGAAGCGGTCTATAATCTGGAATCTCTCATCTATCATCTATTGAGAGGGTGAAGGTAACGCGAAGATCATAGATCGAAGATGATAGTTGATAGATCGTTTGAGCTAGAATAGAGGTATGGCACGACAGCCCTTTATCGAATTTACCGGAAATAAGCGCCTCCTCTGGATTGCCGTGGAGTGGATACGCTATGCACCGAAGCTTGCGGAATGGGCGATGGAGCGTATCGTTAACCGACGTGACGTTTGGAGCCAGTACACCATCAAGAACGACCGCATCTCGGTCGTGATGCTCCCCCTCAAGGAACGCCGCGAGCTCGGCACCGACATGGTGACGATAACAAAGCTTGAACGCCATTTCTCGGGCCGCTCGCCGGCACATCTCATCGGACTGCACTCGATATCCGATCACGCGACCTGCAAATGGTTCGCGATCGATATCGACCTGCATAATCCGGACGTGCCGAACGCCGACGAGATCATCGAGGCGAATTGGGCAACGACGCTTGAGTGGGCGGGCCGGCTTCGGGCTAAGGGCATGGATCCGCTCGTGCTCGATTCGAATGGAGCCGGAGGGTTTCATATCTGGGTGCTGCTTGATGATGAGTACCCGCTGGCGGACACCTTCGACTACGCCGATCACGTTCGCTCTGACTGGAAAGAGCAGGGCCTGCCCCGACGGCCCGAGATCTTTCCGCCAAAGCGCGAAGTTGGCCCTGATGATCTGCCATACACCCTGCGTCTCGCGGGCCGCCACCATACTCGGCCACATTACACGAGGGTTTACAACTTTGACCGCACGGACGAAAGCGAGCCCGAGTGGCTCGACGGCGGCGATGCGATCGAAGCAATGATGGCGGCACGCCCGGCACCGCTGCCGAAACTAAAGAAGAAGAACCGAAAGGCGACGTTGCGCGAGGTCGTCCAAAAGGCGAAGAAAGGAGCTGCCGGGCAACCACAAAATCGGCCGCGAGTCTGTGTCGATCTGGACGGTGTGCTCGCGACCTACACCGAGTGGAAAGGCTTTGACCACATCGGGCCGCCCGTTCCCGGGGCCGTTGACTTTGCGCGCCGGTTGGATAAAGTGGCTGACATTATAGTCTTTACGGCGCGCTGCTCGCAGGATCCCGGCCCAGGCGGCGATGTGCCGCTACTAACAGTCGGTCAGCTACGCATCAAGATCATTGAGTGGCTCGAAAAGCACAAGATCCCCTACACCGATGTCTATACCGGCCAAGGCAAACCGCGCGTTGCTGCTTTCATCGACGACCGCGCCATAACATGCAGCCCACAAGCCGATACTGAAGCCTTCGAAACGTCGTTGGAATCTGTTTACAAACTGCTGGGGCGAAAGCCCAAGAAAAGATAACCGCAAAATACGCGAAACATCCAAAACGGATTCCTCCTTTTTTTTGTGTCTTTCGCGTATTTCGCGGTTAAATCTTATTCCTCATCATCGGCGGCGAGCAG
>JAGOWF010000050.1:0-9830 GCA_018060305.1 Pyrinomonadaceae bacterium | reverse complement strand
TTCTGAAAGTCGGAGAGCTTTGATTTTTTGATCACGCCGTTCTTTGTGACCATCGTCAAATAAACTTCCTCCGTAAAATCGCGCACGGCCATTGTCGCGACCATCTTGCGCTCGCCGGAAAGCTGAACGAGATTGACGACAGCCTTGCCGCGAGCCGCAGGGGCGGCTTCAGGTATCTCGTGAACCTTGATCTTATAGACCTGTCCGTCATCCGTGAAGATCATCAACGCATCGTGCGTTGACGCAGTGAAAAGGTGCTCGACAAAGTCCTCGTTCTTAGCCGTTGCTCCAAGACGGCCTTTGCCGCCGCGCCCCTGACGCGAATACGTCGAGACCGGCGTGCGTTTGATGTAACCGGCCTTTGTGACGGTGATGGCGACCTCTTCGTCGGCGATCAGATCCTCGATATTAAACTCGGCGTCAGCATCGACGATCTCTGTCCGGCGAGCATCACCATAAACTCGCTTGATCTCGGTCAACTCGTCAACGATGACCTGCCGCAGCACACCCTCGTTCGCGAGAATGTTTTCAAGCTCGGCGATGTATTTGATGATCTCTGCGTATTCGTCGAGGATCTTTTGCCGTTCAAGGGCAGACAGGCGGCGTAGCTGCAGATCAAGGATGGCCTGTGCCTGTATCTCGGTAAACTCCAGGCTTCCAATGACCTTGCGGACGTCCTTGAGGAATTGCTCTTCGGTCTTATTGCCCGTGATGCCGCGCCATTTTTTTATCTCATTGAGCGTCGTAAAATTGCCCGTTAACAGGGCTCTTGCTTCATCGACCGAACGTGAATTTCGGATGAGCGGAATAATATGATCCAACGCGTCGATAGCCTTATTCAGCCCCTCCAAGATGTGAGCGCGTGCCTGTGCTTTTCTGAGGTCGAATTCCGTTCGTCGCCTGACGACCTCACGCCTGAAATCGAGAAACTTCTCGAGCAACTGCTTGAGATTGAGTACCTTTGGCTGCCCGTCAACGATGGCGATGTTGATGATGCCGAACGACGACTGCATTCGGGTCAGCTTATAGAGTTTGTTTAGGACGACCTGCGGAACGGCGTCGCGCTTAAGTTCAATGACGATGCGCATGCCCTCGCGGCTCGATTCGTCGCGGATCTCTGAGACGCCATCCAGCTTACGCTCATGGGCGAGTGCGGCCATCTTCTCGATCAGCTCGGCCTTGTTGACCTGATACGGCAATTCGGTCACAACGACAGCGTTACGAATGCGCTCGCCGCGACCGATCTCATCGACCACCGCGCGTGCGCGCATCTGGATGATGCCGCGCCCCGTCCTGTATGCACTCAATATGCCTTCGCGACCGTAGATAAATCCCGCCGTCGGAAAGTCCGGCCCGGGAATGATCTTGATCAACGAATCAATGCTGATCGTCGGTTCTTTTAACAAAGCAACCGCTGCGTCGAGCACCTCCGTCAGGTTGTGCGGCGGTATCTTTGTCGCCATGCCGACGGCGATACCCTCTGAGCCGTTGACCAAAAGAAGGGGGACGCGGGTCGGCAACACGCTCGGCTCTGAGAGAGAGTCGTCGTAATTCGGAACAAAATTGACGGTCTCTTTCTCAATGTCAGCGAGCACCTCGTTGGCTATCTTCGCCAGCCGGATCTCGGTGTAACGCATCGCAGCCGGATTATCGCCGTCAACCGAACCAAAATTTCCCTGCCCATCAACCAGCGGATACCGCAGCGAGAAATCCTGCGCCATGCGCACGATCGAATCATAGATCGCCATATCACCGTGCGGGTGATACTTACCCATCACGTCGCCAACGGCACGCGCGGATTTGCGATACGGCTTACCAGCCGTATTCCCCGCCTCAAACATGCCGTACAACACGCGGCGATGAACCGGCTTGAGGCCGTCACGCACATCGGGCAGTGCGCGGCCTATGATGACGCTCATCGCGTAGTCGAGATACGAGCGGCGCATCTCGTCTTCGATATTGATCTGGTTGCGTTCTGTTAATGAATCCATTGCTAAAAAATCAGGAAATTCGGGCTTGATGAAAGGGCGTGATTTCCAAAAAAATCTGGAATTACAAGCGTCTTAAACGTATCTATATTTTACAGGCGTAAAGCCTGTTTAGCAAACCTGAGTCTCTTCCACACAGGCCCCTCTTTCAGTCTGTTTTTGACCTGAGATGTTGACCTCGCCATCACAAGATACCCGTGCCATCGACCGTGCAGCACCAAAGCCGACGGTTGAGAAAGAGAATCGGCGAATTCAGCGCATTTCGCTGCCGCTGCCCGTGCGCGTCGAGGTAAAGATCGATGCAAAAGTCGGATGGTACGAGATCACGCGGCTTAGTGACGTCTCGGCATTTGGGGCAGGTTTTACACTAAAGAGACCGATAAAACGCGGCCGTCTTGCACTGTTGACTGTGCCGATGCCGCGCCAACTGCGTTCGTTTGACTACAGTGAACCGCAGTACAAGGTCTGGGCAGTCGTTCGCCGATGTATTTCGGTCGGGCGAACCTCGTCTGAGCCCGAATATTCGATCGGTGTTGCCTTTACAGGCAAATCGCCGCCGGTGGACTATCTTGAGCATCCATCGCGGCTCTACGATCTCGCCCACCGCGAAGAGGAAGGCAAAGGAATGTGGCACCTAACGGAGGCCGACCTTCACTCCGATGAATCGGACCTTCCGAAGGATCTCAGGAAGCAAACCAGATACTTTATCCCTGAATCTCTCACCATCGAACAGGTTGACGAGGCAGGAAATGTCTTGCTTTCTGAGACCACTGTGACGGAAAATATAAGTCTCGGCGGCGCGGCCGTCTTTACGACGCTCAATGCCGAAGCCGGGACATTCCTCAGGGTGCTTAGCCCTCGTCACAATATAGAGATACTCTCGGTCGTCCGCGGTTCGCGTGTCGGCCCGGACGGTATCACGCGGCTGCATCTCGAGTTCATCGACCGCTTCTACCCGCTTGAGGGCATCGGCTGATCCCTCGACATCCTAAACAAACTGGCCGAAACGGCATTTAACATGAGTGTTATCGAATTTAATCCACCGGCCTTACCTCAACGGCCGATAGTCGATCCGGAACCGATCTTGGACCTTCGCCGCAGCGAGCGAGCTCTCACAGACCTAAAGACCATCGTTCAGGTCAACGAGGGTGACGAACAGCTCTGGAAAGAGGTCACGAAGGTTAATACAGTCTCGCGCAACGGCGTAGGGGTTAGTCTCTCGCGCAGTTGCACAGTCGGCCGGCTCGTCAATCTTGTGCTGCCGATGCCAAAAGAATTTCGTGCATACGACGACGATCTGGACCTCTACGAGGTAATGGGCATCGTGCAGCACAGCAATGCCGCAACCATCGATGGAAAGACGGTCTATCATGTAGGGATCGGCTTGATCGGCAAAGAGATACCCGAGAGCTTTAAGGCTGACCCGACCCAGAATTATCGGATATCAGGAATGAAGGGTGACGGTTTCTGGGCCATCACCGAATCGGAATCGCAGTTTACCAAACGCAAGAAGCCACGCACGTGGCTTGCGATGCCGGTCACTATCGCATTGATCCAGCGCGAGGAAAAATCGCTCGCGCGTGAAGAGACCTACACCAAGAACATCAGCGCGGGCGGCGTCTCAGTCACGACCAAGCTGAATGCCAGCATCGGCGACAAGGTAAAGTTCGCCTGCAAGCTCCTTGATTTCTATTCGATCGCGATCGTCCGAAACCGAAAAAATGTCGAGAACGACACATCGACACTGCACCTGGAGTTCGAAGGAACGCAGTTTCCAATGGACAAGCTTCTCGCCCTTCAACGAAGCGCGGCCTAGCGTGAGCCTTTGCAGCGGAAACGCGGCATGTTTAAGCTAAGAAGACCGGTTCGATAAGCGGGTCTTTTTCTCATGGCGGAAACTGTAACCGACACTGATCCTCCACGGTTTGTGAACTGGTTGGCCCGCGCCCTTACGTGGGCAGTCAGTAAACCGCTCTGGTTCATCCGCTTTAACGGAGTCGAGCACATTCCGGCTCGCGACAGCGGCGCTTATCTTATCGCCGCAAACCATCAAACCTACATTGACCCCGGGTGGATCGGCATTCCGATCAAACATCCGATGCGCTTCATGGCCTGGGACGCGGCGTTCGAATGGCGATTTGTCGGGCCGCTCATTTCCTATCTGGGAGCATTTCCGGTGTCGCTGGAAACCGGCGGCACGATCAGGGCGATGAAGCAGGCACTACGCACGTTACGCAGCGGCGGCGCTCTGGTCGTGTTTCCCGAAGGGGCCCGCGAGACACCGGACGGCCAGCTTCTGCCCTTCAAAAGCGGCGCGGTCCGCATCGCTCTGCAGGCGGGCGTGCCCATCCTGCCGGTCACGATCGGCGGCGGAAACCGCGTTTGGCCGCGCGGTTGGAAATTGCCGCACATCTTTCGCCGAGTCACCGTAACGTATCATCCGCTCCTCCACGTCACTGAAGAAGAGTCGGTCGAGCTGCACGAAAATCTCGACCGATGGACTAGCAAACTAAAGGAAATTATTGGGAGCGTTTGAGGTCAGTTCTTTGGCCTAGGCGGCGGTGCCGGAAGATTTGGCCTGACGACCCGACGAAAGATCTTATCCTGAAAGATCCGCCGCTGTTCGGGTGTCATCTTACTCGGATCAAACCCGCGCGGAATGGGAATGAACTCTTCCGGATCCTGGCTGCGCGGCTGCCGGTCGGGCGGGGTGACCTTTCTCGTCGTAACCGTCCCATCTCGATCGTTTGTCGTAATGGTGATCTCATCCGGCCCCGAGAAATCCTGCTCAAAGTCGCCGTCCATCTGGTCGGTTCCTGTCTGTTTGCCGGGACGGTCGTTGCCGGGGGCCTTTGCAGGTTTTGTCGTATCGATCTGACTTGTATCTGAGCTACGGCCGGGGTCGGTTGCCGGCACAGTCGTCTGATCCGACGTGCCGCCGTCCGGCGCGCTCCCCGCATCTCCGCCCGTCACGGAAACCTCTCCTCCGGTATTCGTATCGGTTGGCGACACCGGCACATCCACAACTTTTTCGTCCGCTCCGAGGCCGAATACAGATGGCTTGATCATATAAAGCCCACCGGCAGCGGCCGCTCCTACAAGCAGCACGACCGCCATACCGGCCGCCATCGCAAGGCCGCGGCGCCCGTTCGAGGGAGCTTCGGTCGTCGCTGCATGAGCGAACGCGGTTTGATCGATGAGCCCGGGCCGGATCGACGTCACCTGAGATACGTTATCGGGGTGTGTGGATGCAGAAACTCCACCGGCAAGTGCCGCCGCAGCCCTCGTCTCCTCAGGCATGATCATCGTCGGCGCGGCTGGGCCCGGAACCACCGGGGCAAGTATCCCGACAGCCGCATTATCAGCCAAATAGCCGTAATTCTCGCTCTCGCGAAGCATTTGCCGCATCTCGGTGGCATTCGCCGGTCGGCCGTCGGCATTCAGATCAAGCGCTTTTTGCAGGACTCCGGCGACACCACGAGGGACACTTGCGTTCATCTGATTCGCAGGAACGAGCGGATCAGGCCGCTGGCTCAGCACCGCCATCGCCCGCGTCAGAGCGTCTTCGGGCGCGACATTCGCCAATAGATGATAGAGCGTTGCCGCCAGCGAATACAGATCGCTTCGCGGGTCTGTGCCGGTGCCCTGTATCTGTTCGAGTGATGCGTAATTGCGCGAATATCCAAAAATACTCTTTGCCGCAGTCTGATGGCCGGCATCGGTCGGATTGCCCTTCGCCAGCCCGAAATCCAGCAGGATAATATCGCCGCGCGAGTTGACCTTCAGGTTCTGCGGCTTTATATCGCGGTGGACGACCGGAACGTCCTGATGATGCAGATAGTCCAACGCATCAAGCAATTGATCGGCCCACTTCAGCACCTGATCGACAGAAAACTGAGTGTGGTCCACCTCAAGCATGGTCGCCACGTCCTCGCCGGGAATATACTCCATCACGAGAAACTGGCTGCCTCGCTCCTCAAAATGATCGCTGACGCGCGGCAGAGCGTTGTGTTTGAGGCTGTTGAGCAGACGGGCCTCGCGCTCGATCGCCTTGCGAAAATTATCGTCCATGCACAGCGTCTCTTTGATCGCCACTACGCTGCCAAAGCGTTCGTCAGTGCCGATATAGACTGCGCCCATACCGCCTTGCCCGATCTGTCTGTCGATGCGATAACGCTGCTGGAGGATTGTCCCGGTCTCGATCATTACAACTGCCTATGCGAGAATGACGCTTATAATACTACAAAACACCGCCACGCGTTCAATAATGTTGCGGCCGCCTGCTGGAGCGTTCTGCGCGAGGACTCCAAGACGCTTCACAGAGGGCGCTGAGGTTAAGACGCAAACAACGCCGAGAGCGATGGATTTCTTTTAGGTTTGGCTTCATTGCGTTCCGTTCTAGCTTAGCCACGCCATTTATGGCGTGGGACTGTGCTTTTTCCTCATAGCCCGTTAACGGGCTTTCTCTCTGTAGAGGATGTCTAAAAAGTCTGCTTCTACGCGGTGGAGCCGCGAAAGACGGTAGCCAGACGTGAAACGTCTGGAAAGTTGCGAACGATGATTTCCGCACTGAAGGTGCGGCAGACACCTGTAAACATTGACCTTTCGCCCCTTCAGGGCGAGATGCCTTGGAGGAGATCTTTCCAGACGTTTCACGTCTGGCTACTATCTTTTTGCGGCTCCGCCGCGAAAGAACGACTTTTCAGACAAACTCGTCCGGTGTCTTGGTTCCTGACCACGCCATAAATGGCGTGGCTAAGGGAGAAAAAAGAGAACCCGTTCCTTCCACATAGACGGCCGTGTCGTTGCCCCTCTTTACTTTTTTCGGCTATCGCAGTATCTGCCACGTCTAACAGCATTAGAAATAGCAAAGAAACTATTGTTTTTTGTTGTGGGAATGTTGTAGATTTGAATTTGTATAAACTGTTTGAACCGCGATAGCGCTCCACCGTATCGCCGGGATCGTTCGACAAACACAACGCGTCATTTGCCTTAGGAGGAAAGGTATGAAAAGTAGATATTCGCAGCATTTATTGCGGATGCTTGTCACAGCGGTAATTATCGCCATCGTTGCGATCGTTGGCCAGGCCCAGAATTTAACGGACCCGAATCCGAATTCGCCAACGCCCGTCCTGCTGAGCATGCAGGGCTCGACGCGGGCCGTGGCCATTCCGGCCGAACGGCTCGGCAAGGTGCGTATCAAAACCGCCACTGAAGAGGCCTTCCGGCCCGATTCGCGCGTGGTGCTCTTTGTCACTAACCTCAGCCTGATGCAGGGCGAGGGGGCAAACGCATTTCGCATATATGTCGAGCACGCAAACGGACGCAATTACACATTCCCGGTGCTGAGCATCGAGCCATATACCGATCCGACCGCGGGCCGCGGTATCTATGCGTTGACCGTCCAGTTGACCGACCAGAACCGATTCTGGGAATCGCCTACGGCCGACGGCGACATCCTCGTCGGTGTCACATGGCGCGGCCTGATCAGCAACAGAGTTAGGCTCGGCTTTGGCACAATGGGCGGCAAGATCGCCGATCCGCCGGGATCGCAGCCGACACCCATTGGCACAACGGCTCCGATCGCACCCGAATACGTCGGCTATAAATGGTCCGGCGACCGGAAACGATTCCTCGAACAAGCCGCATTTGGCCCAACGGCTGCGTTAGATGACCGAATTCGCAGGATTGGCCTGAGGACATGGCTTGCAGAGCAATTCGAGGCTCCTTATCCCGGAACTGTTTTCCCGTATCCGGAATATCCGCTGATGCCCGGAACAGCCACGTCAGATTGCCAGAACAACATCCCTGTTAATTGTGTTCGCGACCACTACACGATGTACCAGCCCCAGACGTGGTTCATCAAAGAGGCATTTTACGGTGATCCGCAGTTGCGGCATCGCGTCGCGTGGGCATTGAGCCAGATATGGGTGACGTCCGGTGCCGATGTTCAGCAGGGCCGTCACTTGGTCGAGTATCACAAGGTGCTGAGCAAGTATGCCTTTGGCAATTTCCGCGACCTGATGGGCCCTAGAGTGTTCGATGTCCCGACGGCAACGCCGGGCCTGAATACCTGCTCGTCGTGCGGCATGACGCTTAATCCGACGATGGGCCAATATCTGGACATGTCGATCAGCACAAAAAACAATCCGAACGAGAATTATGCCCGCGAGATCATGCAGTTGTTCACGGTCGGTCTCTTTATGCTCAATCAGGACGGCTCCGTTCAGACCGACGGCCAGGGCAGCCCGGTGCCGACCTATGATCAGGCGAACGTCAATGACCTGACCAAGGTGTTGACAGGATGGACGTTCTGCAACAACGCCGCAAACTGCCCCAATATCGTCGCGGGCACGCAGAACTACATCGATCCGATGCTGCTCAACACGAATAATCACGACCTGAACGCCAAGACGCTGCTCAGCTATCCGGGCTCAACGACCACAAACGTCCCGGCCTGCGCGGCACCGTGCAACACCGTGCCGTTGCGGGCAGCGTATGCTAATGCGTCGATCGTTCAGGCATTGGATAATATCTTTAATCATCCGAATGTCGGCCCGTTCATCAGCCGCCTGCTGATCCAGCATATGGTCACGAGCAGCCCGTCGCCGGCGTATGTCAGCCGCATTGCGGGTGTATTCAACGACAACGGCTTTGGCACGCGCGGTGATATGAAGGCAGTCGTCAAGGCCATCCTGCTCGATCCCGAGGCACGCGGCGACGCCAAGACCGACCCGAATTACGGCAAGCTCCGCGAGCCGGTCCAGTTGATGACAAACTTTGCTCGGGCATTCAATGTAAAGTCGGCCGACGGTCTCGGCTTGAGTGACGGCAACTTTGTCCGCGGCCGCGGTGAGTTGAGCGCCGCCGGACAGGTGCCATTCCTGTCACCGACCGTGTTCAATTATTTTCCGCCCGATTACGTCATTCCGGGCACATCGCTAAACGGCCCGGAATTCGCGATCATGACGACCGGAACATCGATAGCACGGGCGAATTTCTTTAACCGCATGGTCTTTACCGCACCGACGTATGCGGTGTCGATGCCCGATTCGCCAAACGGCACGTCATTCGATTTCAGCGACCTGCAGGCACTCGTCATCGCCGATCCGACAAACAATCTGCTGCTCGACGATCTCAATAATCGGATGCTTCACGGCACGATGACCGCCCAGAACCGCACGACGCTGCAGACGGCGATCAACTCCATTTCCGTATCAAGTCCGCCGACGGCCACGCAAGCCCTGAACCGTGTCCGCCAGGCGGTTTACCTGATCGCGACATCGTCGCAATACCAAGTCCAGAGGTGATAAAGATGAGAGAAAATAGACGTGAATTTTTGAAAAAGTCGGGCGGCTGTGCCCTCGGCATGGTCTCGCTCGCAACGCAGATGCATCACCTCGGAGCGATCAGCGCGATGGCGCAGCGGGTGATCGACAGCACCGAGGGCGGCGAAAGCTACAAGGCCCTCGTGCTCTGCTTCTGGGCCGGCGGCAACGACGGCAACAATATGGTCGTCCCTAACCATAGCGACTCGTCGATCAGCAATTACACCGCATATAGCGCCGCTCGCAACACCCAAGGCCTCGCCATACCGCAGAGTTCCCTGCTGCCGATAACGGTGCCGCGCCTCAGCGGCCTGACGTATGGCCTGCACCCGAACCTCGGCAACGTAGGCGCGCCTAACGGCACGACCATTGTCAACAACGGCATCCACGACCTGTGGGCCACGGGTGATCTCGGCGTGGTCTGCAATGTCGGCAACCTCGTCCAGCCGCTGACCAAGGCCCAGTATCTGAGTTCGCAGTTCAAGAAGCCTTACCAGCTATTTTCACACTCCGA
>JAGOWF010000265.1 GCA_018060305.1 Pyrinomonadaceae bacterium | reverse complement strand
ATATACTGACGAGCCGTGAAAACAACGAAATACTGCAGGAAATCGACAAAAAGCAACGCCAATGCGACGAGCATCACCCGCCAGCCAAAGGTGCGGATCTTCGCCCGCCAAAGCGAGGTGAACGCGATCGCAAAAAATCCCGAAAGCGTCAAGGAATGGATGTTGAAGACAAGATTGAAATCGTTACCCAGAAATGGCAGCCCGAATGCAACAATGATCAGCGGCAGGACGATAAGCTCCTGTCGCATCTTCATTTGCCACCCATCCGACAGGCTCCGGCAGCCCATTATCAGCAGGAAACCGAACAGATACTCGGTCAGAAAATAGAACGAGAATAGTTGCGTCGAATAGTCCTCGTAACTGAACGCCAGCCTCAGACAGAAGAGCGCAAACGAAAGAAATAGCCATGCGTTCGTCCAGTGGCGCAACGCTGCCACATTTATTGAACGTCTCAGGAACAGCGTCAGCAATGTGATCATTGCGACGCCTGCTATCTGGATGATCAGGCCGATCTTCGAATCCATAAGGTGAGGCCGTCAGACAAAGCGTGGGGGGAACGGGCGAAATGAAAATGAGGAGCGCGTGGTATGTGAGAGGCCACTAATCAATCGTATATCAACAATGTTGCCAATGTCTAGACTTTTTTCAACATAGCTCAGCCGTTATTCAAATCTTGCCAAATTATCCGGAATCAAGTTAGATTTGATTACAAGATCATTCCGGAGGTTTTTATGCCCACGTCGATTTGTCCCGAATGCACTGAAGAAGTTTATGTCGATGCTGAATCGGAACAGGGAGACAGTGTCTCTTGTGACGAATGCGGCGCAGCGTTGATCATAGTCGGCCTCGATCCGATAGAACTGGACTTGCGGGGTGAGGATGATGAAGGCGAAATGCCGGAAACCGACGGATTCGATGCTTACGAGTTTGATGACGGCAGATATTGAGCGTTCGTTCCGGCCTTAACGCTTGACTAATCTGCCGTTTTGTAACATATTCCAGAGACATCATGACGAATTTGCTGGGCCTGACAAGAAGCGGGGTGTTTGCTGCTTTCGCAATAGCTCTGTGCGCAGCCCACCCGCTAAGTTCTCAGACGCTTACCGTCTCTGACGTTCAGTTGATCCTTGCGCAGGCAGTATCCACGGCGGTATCGATCAACAGGCCGATCACTGTTTCGGTTTCGGACACGGAAGGAAACCTGCTGGGAACATTCGCGATGACGGGTTCGCCGACCAATACGCTGATCCGCAGTGTTGGTCGCGCCGGTCAGGGGCTCGAGAATATACTGGTCCTGTCGTCAGCAGGGTCTCATTCAAAAGCGGGCACCGCCGCGATCCTGTCGTCGGGCGGCAATGCATTCTCAACCCGAACAGCTTCATTCATCATTCAGGAGCACTTTGCTCCGGGCATAAATAATCGCCCCGGCGGTCCATTGTACGGCGTGCAGTTTTCGACCCTCGCCTGTTCCGATATTGCCATTGCCGGCCTACCGCTTGGCCTGTCAGGTGACCCTGGCGGCCGGCCGATCTATAAGAATGGCGTTGCCGTCGGCGGCGTCGGGGTCGAGGGAGATGGAGCATACACGGTCGACCGGATTCCGGCAGATGATGATCATCCATTTGAAGAACTGATCGCCGTCGCCGCTACTCGGGGCTTTGAGGCGCCCGCGCTTGTGCGGGCAGACAACATCTTGGTTGAGGGGATCCGTCTTCCATTCGGGAACATTGCGAGTGCCCCGAGTGTTGTGACAATTCCGTTTGGCAGTCTGCCAGGTGTTGTTATAAGCCCAGTGATCGCGGCCCCGGCGAGCGATTTTGTGCCGGGCGTTTTGAATGGTATCAACGGTCAGTTCAGTTCGCGGTTTCCGATCGTTGCCGGCTCGGCGCTGTCAGCGGCCGAGGTTACTCAGATACTTGGCGCCGCGGCAGATTACGCAAACCGGACGCGAGCGGCGATCAGACAGCCGATCGGTAGCAACGCGCGGGTCACGATCTCGGTAACGGACATTGACGGCAAGGTGCTCGGCATCTTTCGCCAACCGGACGCGCCCGTCTTTGGGCTTGATGTTGCGGTTCAGAAGGCGCGCTCATCAGGATTCTTTGCCCGCAGCGACGCCGGGGCCAAGCTGACAGCCGCCGGTTTTGGATCCTATGTCACCAGGGCCAGCGCAGATGGCCTTGCACTCAATGGGTCGATCGCTTTTAGTGATCGTGGGATAGGGTTTCTTCATCGGCCGCTCTTCCCGGACGGAATTAATGGAACGACGGCTGGGCCATTCAGCACGCCGCTTGCGGATTGGAGCCCGTTCAATAACGGCCTCCAATTGGACCTTGTCCTTACAGCCCTGACGACATCGCCACCGCCGGTTTGCCGAGGTGCCGCTTATACGAAGCGGACGATGCTGGCCGCGCCGTGCCCGTGCACGACAGTTCCGGAACTCAAGAACGGACTTCAAATATTCGCCGGAGGTATTCCACTTTATCGCGGTTCGACGCTGGTGGGCGCGATCGGCGTTAGCGGCGACGGCATCGAACAGGACGATCTGATCGCGGCCGGAGGGGCAAACCTTTTTGCGCCGCCAGATGCCATGAGATCCGATAAGTTTTTTGTCCGCGGCGTCCGACTTCCGTTTCTCAAGTTCCCCGCGCGTCCCTTCCTGGACTAATACATAATGCTCGATTTTCGCGGCAAAGTGCTGGCCGTCCTAATGATGTCTCTGTCAGCGGTATGCGTTCACGGACAGGGCCTCGGTTCGCTTGAGTTATCAGGCCGGGTCAAGATCGATGGTAAGCAGGAGAAACTATCGCGAAAGCGGTTTTACCTGCTCAAGGGTGGGTTGAACGAGAACAAGGAACTGATCAACCGGCTGCGGGTTGCGGAGATCAAGTCGCGCGATTGCTACTATAACGCCGCAAAGGCAAGTGTCCAGTTCATTTGCTGGCTCAAGGCAGAGAATTGCGAATCGCCGTTCTGCCGTGCGGTCGAAGCAGACGAGATTGACAAGGTTCCCGAATTCAAGGCGGCCTATCAAAAAGGATTGCCCCAATACAAGGGCCGAACAGATGTCGCGCGAGACTGGATAACGACGAATATGCCGCCTGCCCTCGTGAGCGGCTTCTATCTCGAACGGCGGAAGTTGACCGAGACGTTGCTCGCCGGTTCAAAGCCGATTCAATCATCGATGACAGACAGCGTTACTGTGCGGGCGATCTTTATAGATATTCCGGTTACGCCGCCGACAGGTAGAAAGGGGGAGACCTTCCTCGTATCCAACATCGTGCCAATCGAGCTTGGCGGCAAGAGTTATTTGTGGGCCTGCGAGGTCGAGGTAGGCGCTGATAAACCGGCGAGTTTAAGACTTGCACTTCCCGAAGGGAACAAATTAGTAAAGAACTGCGAAGTATTTGTTCGCGAACTCAAGGTATGTAATACCGAAAGCTGCCCTGATAAATGAGGATCCTGGTTACGACAACGACGCTTCTTTTGCTTGCTGTCGCATATTTGGCGACCCTGATGATGCCGTCTTCCGCGCAGCGGCGGAAGGACAATTTCTCGCATAATACGCCGAAACACAAGCAGACCGCGTGCGCTTCATGCCATAAGATACCGACCGCGAACTGGCCGACGGCACGGAAGTTTCCCGATGTTGCCGACTTTCCGGGGCATGCCGCGTGTTTTAACTGCCATAGCCTGCGGAGCGTGCTTGTCGGGAATCGGCCGGCATTTTGTGCCGGATGCCATGTTACGCCGGGGCCGCGAGGTGTCGCGAGATTTCCGTTCCCGGTGCGTTCCCGGTCGCAGGAGTTTAAGACGATCTTTCCGCATGATGTTCATCAAAATCTGATCGCACGATTGCGGCGCGAAAGCGATTATTCGGCGGGACACTTTGTTTTGGCGAGTTTCAAAGCCGTTGACCAACCGGAATTCAACAACTGTGCAATCTGTCATAAGACCCCGGAGGCATTGCCAAAGAC
>JAGOWF010000049.1 GCA_018060305.1 Pyrinomonadaceae bacterium | reverse complement strand
TATGCAGGTGGTCGGCCATCCCGCCGACACCCAAAGGAACTGCGTTCAGATTCTTTATGATCCCGCCGACATATGCGTGCAGCCGAGGCTTCCAGGCGTCGGCAATGAACGGAAACCGATCTTTGGTCGAGAAAACAATGTGGTAGTGGAGATTTGAATGCGTCGATGGCATATGTGTGTGTCGCCGCATCTCCGACGCGGCGGATCGTGTCCTTATCGCCTTCCAGACGTTTCACGTCTGGCTGCCTTCTCAGGGCATCTTCGATGCCACGAAGAAGCGATCACGGTCCAGCTGTCGCATCGGAGACGCATCAAGAAGTTGTATCTTCTCTTTGCGTCGAAGACGCAACAAGAAGGTAGCCAGAGGTGAAACCTCTGGATCAATTAACCCAACCCTCAAAATGCCGCATTGAAGATGCGGCGAGAAATGCTCTCGGCGCATCTTCAACGCGCAACGATCGCCACTCCTGTCCCAGACGTTCCACGTCTGGCTACCTTCTTGCGGCATCTTCGATGCCACGGAGCGATCACGGCCCAGCTTTCATGTCGCAACGCATCAAGAAGCTTCACCTTGTCCTTTTTCGCGTCGCAACGCATCAAGAAGTTGTATCTTCTCTTTGCGTCGCAGACGCATCAAGAAGGTAGCCAGAGGTGCAACCTCTGGATAAATACCCAACCCCCAAATGCCGCATTGAAGATGCGGCAAGAAACCCTCTCTAATGCGACAAGCGATCAAGTGCAATGCCTGCCAAGGCCGACCCGAAGAAGATTAATTTTATCGCGGCGATGCTTTGTGCAGCCCTCTCGCGGCTGGTCAAGGAACGCAGCCTTTCGATTCGCCCGAGCTTTTCATAGTCGGCAGCCGCCGATAGAGCTTCGGTTGCTATCCGTATTGGGGGATATGGCCGATATTCGACTCCTATCTTCATCTAGCCGATATATTAGTAATTCTAATAAATCCTGTCAAGCCTTATTCGTTTCCGAGAATCATCTCCTCGACCTCGACCTTACGCTTGGCAAGTTCCCGCTCTGCCGTCTCGATCTCGGAAAGAATTTTCACCCGACGTGTTGTGAAATCCCTCTGAACCGCCACGGCGTAAAGTCTGACGCATCACCTTAACCCAACGGTTCTCGGATCGACTTTGGTTAACCTGCCCAATTGTGTTGCGATAGCCATAGTGCAATACTCAACCCGTTGCGCCGAAAACCAACGCAAAGTTATCTAGATCGATGTTAAGTCTATCTACCAAATCGCCTACCGGTAGATTTCCAAGTTCGCTAGGCTCAAGCTTGTGCAGTCCGCCTCCATAGACACGCCCCTCCGCTTTCAAAGATTCGCCTGAAATATCATTGAGACCTCGCCAAAGCTCAAGTTCCGTATGGGGATCGTCTGAGAGGATGCGTTCCAAGAAGGGCCGTGGGTACAACATCAGATAAGAATTCGTTACAACCGCATTCGAACGGTTCAGCAAAAAACGGACGGGTCTGTCATCCAACTTCCCACCCCGTCCCATATACGTGCAAAGAAAACGCGCAGGTTTTCGTTGCTCCTGCAAATACCACAGCTTTCGGGTCTTGCACAAATATTTTTCGGCCAGAGCGTCCTTGCCGGCTGATAGATATCTCCAAAGTGCCGGGAAATCCTGTTGAACTTCCGATTCTCCCAACGGGCAATTGATTAGATACAAACGAGATTCAAGCAGAGGATTCCCATTCGAATCCGACTCGATGATTGAAGTGTCGAGGTGCCGTGGGCTCGGGAGAATCGGTTGACAGAACTGTCGTGGCAAAGACAACCTTTCAACCGTGGCGTCTGGCAAAATAAAGAAACCGTTATCGCCAGTAGCCAGGCCCCGTTTCACCTTAAAGAGATCTGAGAGAACTGGTTCGGTTGACGTTCCCCGAGTTGCCTTGAATGGAAACCGCGTCCATTTTTTCTCGCCCCTGAGTGTCACCGATTCGATCGTCTTGGACATTAATGGGGCATCTAGCCTGCCACCAAATGCAAACTTGGTAGCATGGGCTTTAGGTGGTGGGGCGTTACGTAGCCAAACAATTGCAGAAGACACCAAGGCATCGCTAAACTGCAAGTCCTCGGGGCTGAAGCGGTGAATTCGGATAAGCGTTACATTTGTCAATAAGTACTGCTTTAATTCCCGCCCATAATTTACATCCATGAATTCACTTGGCACCAGCCAACCGGCAATGGCGCCTGGTGCCATCCACCGATGAGCAATGATCATGAAATAACAGTAGAGGCCAGCGAGTCCCGAGAGCGTTAACCCACTAATGTCTCCAGCCACTTTCCGCAAGTGTTCTTTCTGCTTCGATTCAATGTGATGGTGCCGGACATAAGGGGGATTACAAACAATAAAGTTGTAAGGTTCGTTGGGCGGAGTCGCAACGGTGAAATCGGCGAGATCAATCGTTATTGGATAGCCCTGCCAAAGGCGAATGGCTGGTTCGCCGTAGAATGGGTCAATCTCGAATCCTCTGGCTTCCTCCAGTTCTCGACTCCCTAAACGATCAACGAGCGCGGAGAAGAAAGATCCGGTTCCCAGAGCAGGATCGAGAAATCGTATTTTCTCGCCTTCCTGGTGGAGCGACAGCCCATACTCGACAATGTGGCGGGCGAGGGCGGTCGGGGTTGCAAACTGACCAAGCTTATTCCGCTCAACCGATGATCGGTTCGTATCGAGTTCGGATTGCAACAACAAACGATTCGCTTCTACATCCATCGTAGCTATCTCACCAAACCAAAATGGGCTAAATCCTCAATTCGGTGTTCCCAAACCCAGTCAATCCCCTCTGCGGCTTCATATCCAAGATAGCCGCTATCGAAGTATCCGCAAAGGAAAAGGCCAAAGCGGACGCCTTTTCCATAGGTCGCACGAAGCTGAGACATTTTCTGTGCCTCCTCTTTTCGACGTTTGTTGACATTCGTAAAATCGCCCGCTGATTTGGCCTCAAGCAATAAAGGCAAGTCTTTCACACTAGCTTTATGAGGCATAATCACCGCGTCAATCGGTATATTCACCGAGCGCTCTTGTCCAAGCGTGTCTAGGGATCTGACCGGAACATTCATGCGAAAAGAAAATGTACCGGGCGTCATCGTGTCGAATTTCATCTTGTGGCCGGCCGAGAGGCTCTTATAGCCCTTCTTTTGAAGCCAAGTACCGATAGCGGCTAACTGCCGACGCTCTTGAGCATTTCGTATTATAGGATCAGTGACTGCCCCGCATAATCGATCTGCAACTATTGTGGCCGCCCTCTCAATCTCCTCACGACTTGGCGCATCCGTTCGGTCAATCCATACGAATATATCCGGGTCGGCAAGCGTTCGGATCACCTTGGCAATTCGCTTGAGCTGCCTCACCCTTTCCGCTGGAACCATTCTGGGAGGTATCCGGGAATTTTCAGCATCCTCCATACTTGTAACCAAATTTTTTGAAACCGAAGCAAGGCCTACTAGTCGGTCCTGAGCGATCGGCGGACAAGTAGACATTCTTAGCATTGAAAGAACGTGTGGGTTTTCGATCAGCAGCGCGGGTGAGATATTGGTCAGGTTAGAAGTTCGATTCAGGGCATCTTTAACATGTTGAGCAGTTAATATGCGTGTTTGTCGAAATGCCTTGGGCGCAAATGCCATAAACCAACGGTTATACATATCAACCGAACTTACGATATCCGCCTTCCACAATTGTGGCTTGTCAAGGTTGATGGGCATTTCGAAGATTCTGTCGTTCCTGCTTTTCCGTCTTGTGCCGACATTATACACCGGGAACGGTGGATGGCGTCTAACTCAGATGTTCGAGACACTCGACCGGTGGAGACGGCGGGCGGAATTGGGTGGGGTGAGATGGTTGATACGATGGTTTTGGGTGGCAGCGGTGGATGGTGCGGATCGCTCGAGATGGTGGATCGATTAGAGACGGGCGAGGTGTTGTTTATGGCTGGAGGCTTTGGATGGTGACAAGGCATGAAAACGCATCAAAACTTGTCGATACAACAAGGGCGTTTTGTCGATACAACAGGCCGTTTTGTCGATACAGATCGCAGCCAGTAACGAGCTATCAGCCGTCAGCTATCAGGCGTCAGCAATCGGACTGACGGCTGACGGCTGACGGCTGAAAACTGACGGCTCACAGCTCTTCTCCGACAATAAAAACGCGGCCGGCTAACGCAGCCGGCCGCATGTCCGAGGACCATTTGGAGAAGAGTGTTACTCTCGGTGGGAACTTTTGAGAGCCGTCAGCGGTCAGCTATCAGCTATCAGGAAAAACTGCTGATAGCTGAGGGCTGATAGCTGACAGCTCAATTCACTGATTTACCAGCCTCATTCGCCCGTCGGCGAGGCGGATCGCAAGGGCTCCGGGTTCATACACGGTCAGCGGCCGGGCGTCCTTTTTCTCGAGACGTGCGGCCACCGTGTTGTTTACACGCCGATAGTTACGTGCGAATGAGCCGTCTGAGATCGATGCGTAGCGGGCCGAGATCCGGCGGACGTATTCGCGCGTTTCGTTATAGGGCGGAATGTTGCGGCCATATTTGATCACGGCACCCTCGCCCGCGTTATAGCCCGCGAGGGCCAGATTTACGTCCTGGCCAAACATATCCAGCAGCATTCGCATATATTTGACGCCGCCCTCGATGTTCTGTTTCGGGTCGTAGATGTTTGTCACGCCCAACCGACGCGCGGTCGCGGGCATTAACTGCATTAGGCCTGAGGCGCCTTTGTACGATGTCGCGCGGATCTTGAATGACGATTCCTGATGCATCTGCGCGTAGATCAGCAGCGGATCGATACCGTAGCGGCGGCTCGAATCCAATATGTAGCTGTCGTGTAGCGCATTGCCGGTCGTAAACCCTTTCATGCCGCTTCCCGCTCCCAACGTCGGCCCCGGCGTCGGCCCCGAGTAGCCCACCGGGCGAAACGACTCACGATCGGCGAGGCCTTCTGACACGCTCATTCGCGAGATTGACGCGGGATTGACAAGCGGCTTCTGCGTCGCGGCCGTAACCTGTGAGGTCTTTGCGACGAGCTTTTTTCTCGTCTTTGCGGTATTCGTCTTGACCTTTGCACCGACCGGCACGAAATCATGCCTCACGACGACCTGGACGCCGCGCGACGTGTCAAAATTATCAAAAAATCGCGGCCGCTCTTGTGAAAAGGCGGGGACCGCTGCGAGGAGAGAGAACGCTAAAAGGATGGGCTTTTTCATGTTGGATGGGTTGCAGGCGGACGGGTAACGAGGCGTGGGATTCGCCGTCTCCGGCTCACGCTGTCACCTAATTAAATAGAAATGGCCAAGGCGAGCGTGTTTCCAGATTTTGTGTAAGTTTTAATAATGTTTATCGATCTGACCACTGGCCACTGACAACAGACCACTGTTTGAGCTATCTTGTAAACGTCATGCTCTACGTCTCGCAATTGCTGGGTCAGCCGATATCCGATGCCCGAAATGAGAAGATCGCATCGATCAGCGACGTGCTCGTGCGCTACGGCGACGAAGAGTATCCACCCCTTATCGGCCTGATAGCTCGCTATCGACGGCGGAATTTTTTTATACCGGAACGCGACCTGACCGACCTCGGCCTGCGCGGAGCGCGAATGACCTCGACGATACTCGACCTGACGCCATTCATTCGCCGCGAGGGCGAAGTGCTGCTCGGCAAGGACGTGCTCGATAACCAACTTATCGACGTTGACGGCAAACGCGTGGTGCGTGTAAACGACGTGCAACTCATCGAGACCGGCGGCACATGGCGCGTCTCGGGCGCCGATGTCGGGCTGCAGGGCTTTGTCCGGCGGCTGCTGCCAAAGGGCTTTTACGGCAGTGACCGCCCCGTCGAGGTCATCGACTGGGCCGATGTCGGCTATCTCGCAACCGACACGGCGACCGTGACCGTTCAGTTGAAATCGTCAAAACATAAGCTCTCGAGGCTTCATCCCGTCGAGATCGCCCAGCTTGCCGAGTCATTATCGCCGGTCCATCGGACTGAGGTTGTCGAAAGCCTTGATGACGAGATCGCGGCTGATGCGCTCGAAGAAATGTCCACAGAGAGCCAGGCCAGGATCCTCGAAGACCTAAGTGAGGAGCGGGCCGCTGACATTCTTGAAGAGATGTCACCGGACGACGCCGTCGACGTGTTGGGCGAGATGAGTGACGAGAAGTCTGAGCAGCTATTCGCACTCATGGAGGAGGACGAACGGGTCGATGTTGCCGAGCTCATGCGCTTCGAGCACGATACGGCCGGCGGGATCATGACGACAGAATTTGTCGTCTTTCCCCGCAACATGACCGTCGGCGAGGCGATCCGCGGCCTGCGCGAGATGGCCGAAACGCCAAACATGATCTACTACCTCTATGTGGTCGAGGCGGAAGGCTCTTGGAAGCTCTGCGGCCTGATCTCGCTGCGATCGCTGATCCTCGCGGACCCAATGTCGAAGCTAGAGGCAGTCATGAGGAGCGATTTTCGCGCGGCCCATCCGTCGGATTCGTCCGAAGACGTGGCGCAAACCATCGCGGAATATAATCTTCTAGCCCTACCCGTCGTCGATGACGAGGGCGATATCGCCGGAATTGTTACCGTCGATGACGCAATGGAAGTCCTCTTGCCAAAGGGCCTACAACGTCGCCTGCCGCATCTTTTTGGGTAACGAGCTGGCAACAGGATTCCGCGGTTGTGTCGCGAGATTGAAACCGGCCGGTCAACAGCCTCGTAGAAGAACCTATTAACATGAATGCCAAAAAGTTGGAGGTCTTGAGATGAAAAGGTCGGCATTACTAATACTGTCTGTTTTCGCTCTCGCGATTGGGATACGCGCTCAGGGTCTGGCTATCGGCGGAACGATGGAAAACTTCTCGCTTACCGATACCACCGGTAAGAACCAGACGCTTGATGGCTTGAAGGGCGACAAGGGCGCGGTCGTTATCTTCCTGTCGGCCCAGTGCCCTGTCGTAAAGGCTTATAACCAACGGATAAATGAGATCGCGGCAGAGTATCGGACAAAGGGCATTAATTTCATTGGTATCAATTCAAATGCCACCGAGTCGGCAGACTGGGTAAAGTCGCACACGGCTGAAAATTATAAGTTTCCTGTCCTGATCGATAAAAGTAACATTCTTGCCGACAAGCTGGGAGCCTCGGTAACGCCTGAAGCCTATTTTGTCGACGCGGGACGCGCACTTGTTTATCACGGTGCGATCGATAACGACAAATCGGCCGCGAATATCACGGAACCCTACTTGAAGAACGCGTTTAACCTGTTCATGGCCGGCCAAAATGTGGTCAAGACGACGGCGAGGGCGTTTGGGTGCGGCATCAAGCGCATTACAGACTAGGCTGAGTGATGAACCAAGGGATCCGCACAGCGGCGAGGCTGGCTTTTTGCGTGATACTTGCCACGGGTCTCATTCAAACTGCATTTACCCAGGTCGAACCGGTCAATCAAGTCCCTCCGCAGGATAGCTCGAGAATCAACCGAATCGATATCGAAGGGCTACGTAAGCTGCTCACTCCGAATGGCAGGCCATTAGTGATCAACTTCTGGGCGACCTGGTGCGGCCCCTGCCGGGAGGAATTTCCCGAACTGGTCAAGATCGATAGCGAATATAAGGGCAGGATCGACCTCAGAACTATCTCCTTGGACGAAGTGGCAGACATTGGCGGCGAGGTGACGAAGTTTCTTACCGCAATGAAAGCCGAAATGCCGGCCTATCTACTTGACACACCGGACACCGACGCCGCAATTAGGCTTGTGTCAAAGGACTGGGCCGGTAACCTGCCACTAACAATGGTCTATGCGACGGACGGCAGCATCGTATATTTCCGCAATGGCCCGTTTCGCTACGAGACACTAAAGGAAAATATCGACCGGGCTTTGGGCGAGTCACCCTCGGGCAATGGGATCATCTCGGTCATTGAATTCGTCAAGGTCAAAGATGGCAAGCGTGACGAGGCGAGATACTTCTACGAGAACAACTGGCGAGCTTACCGTGATGTTGCCGCCAAACGCAGTGTGATCGATTCGTTTGAGTACATCGAGGTCGCGACACCGCTCAACACGGCATTCGACATTATCCTGATCACGCGATACAAAGGCGAGAAACAGTTCAGCGATAGCGAAAGGGCCTTTGAGCCGATAATGAAGGAGTTGCGGCCAAATGGCCCGCTCCTTAAGGGTACGTTCAAGCCTGACAAATTTCGCGAGATCGTTTATTCCTATACGGCGCGTTCGATCTTCCCGATTCGGTAAGTGACCTCACGAACTGCAATCGACATCCGACTCCAAACCATCTAGAATACTCGTTTCGTTTCGCTCGTCGGAACCAAACCGGCTATGAACCATACGCAGATCACGCCAGAGGTCGTATCGCAACACGGCCTTTCTCCCGAAGAATTTGAGCGGATCGTTGCGATCCTGGGCCGGGAGCCAAACATGACCGAGCTCGGCATCTTCAGCGTGATGTGGTCAGAGCATTGTTCGTATAAATCGTCTCGCATCCATCTAAAACGCCTGCCTACAAGCGGCCCACGAGTGATCGTCCCGCCCGGCGAGAACGCCGGCGTTGTCGATATCGGCGATGACTGGTGCATCGCCTTTAAGGTCGAATCGCACAACCATCCGTCGTTCATCGAGCCCTTTCAGGGTGCGGCAACGGGCGTCGGCGGAATCCTGCGCGATGTCTTTACGATGGGTGCGCGGCCAGTGGCGGCGATGAACTCGCTCAGATTCGGCCCGCTCGATGACACCGCAAACGGCGCACGCAACCGGTCGATCCTGAAAGGCTGTGTTGCTGGCATCGGGCATTACGGAAACTGCTTTGGTGTGCCGACGGTTGGTGGCGAGGTAGTTTTTGACGAATCTTATAGCTTGAATCCGTTGGTCAATGCGTTCGCTCTGGGACTTGTTCGTAAAGACCAGATATTTTTCGGCAAGGCATCCGGTGTCGGAAATCCGGTGTTGTATGCCGGCGCCAAAACAGGTCGCGATGGCATCCACGGCGCCACGATGGCCTCGGCCGAGTTTGATGATGAGGCACTTGAAAAGCGCCCAACCGTGCAGGTTGGTGATCCATTCCTTGAGAAGCTGCTGCTTGAGGCCTGTCTGGAAGCGATGCGCTCCGGCGCGATCGAAGGCATCCAGGACATGGGGGCCGCCGGGCTGACCAGCTCGTCGGTCGAGATGGCGGCTCGTGCCGGAACAGGCCTTGAGATCGACCTGTCGCTCGTTCCGCAACGCGAAACGGGCATGACGGCCTATGAGATGATGCTCAGCGAGTCGCAAGAGCGAATGCTGATCGTCGCACGGACCGGACGTGAAAAAGAGGTCGTTGAGATATTTAATAAATGGGACCTCGACTGCGTCGTCATCGGCAAAGTCGTCGAGGGCGACCGGTTAAAGATATTCCACAACGGCTCGCTAGAGGCCGACTTACCGGTACTAGCCCTGACCGACGAAGCCCCCAAGTATGAGCGCCCTCTTTCGCCCGCAAAGCGAACAGATCGCGGAGTTTTCAACGCCAAAGATCTAAAACCTAAGACCGAAAACCTGACAGAAGCATTGAAAATGCTCTTGTCATCCCCAAACATCTGTTCCAAACGATGGGTCTATGAACAGTATGACTCCATGGTTCGGACAAATACCGTCGTCCTGCCGGGAGCTGATGCCGCGGTCATTCGTGTCAAGGAAACCCGGCGTGCCATAGCAATGTGCCACGACGGCAACGGAAAATTTGTCGCGATCGATCCGCGAATGGGAGCCATGCTAGCAGTGGCCGAAGCAGCACGAAATGTTGTGTGTGTCGGCGCGAAACCGATCGCCGTTACCAATTGTCTCAATTTCGCTTCGCCCGAACGGCCCGAGGTGATGTGGTCGTTTAGCGAGGTCATCGACGGCATGGCCGAGGCGTGCACGGCATTCGAAACACCGGTCGTCTCGGGCAACGTTTCGTTTTATAACGAAACGGACGGCAAGGGCATCTTGCCGACACCGGTCATCGGCATGATCGGCCTGATCGAAGACAGCCGCAAGATCGTTACAAGCGGATTCAAGCATGTGGGCGACGTGATCGCCGTCTTGGGCGAAACGCGGGACGACCTTTCTGCGAGCGAATATGCGCAAATCGTTCTCGGTATTTCCACGCATGAGATGATCGAGCGCGGCAGCGTTCCAACGCTCGATCTCGAACAGGAAAGGCTTGTTCAACAAACTCTGCTCGATCTTATCGATCAATGCCTCATCAACTCCGCCCACGACTGTTCTGACGGCGGCCTTGCCGTCGCGCTAGCCGAATGCTGCTTCTCATCGCTCGGTCGCGCGGCAGTAGGAACGGATATTGAACTTTCACACATCAAGCTTTCCGGCGAGGCACTGCTGTTTGGAGAAACACCGTCGCGTATCGTGATCAGCTTTGCCCCGGAGAAGCTGAAGAACGTAACAGCTATTGTCGGCGATTGTCCATTTGATGTAATCGGTAGCGTCGGTGGTGACTATATAAACATCTCCGTGAATAACGACGCGACAGCAGCAGTGTCGATCACAGAACTTGAGGCCGCGTGGAGCGATTCGCTAAACGCCCGTCTGGAATCCTAGATATTTACAAAAGGTAGTAGAGACGGAACTCGTTCTTTCCAAACCATAAATTCTTCACCAAAAGCCTCTCTGAGGAGTTCTTCCTCGAGGTGTGTTCGGATCCTTGTCCCTATAAAAAAGATGACGATAGCGGCGGCGAGGGCGAGCCAATTGCTAAGAACCAACCCGGTTGCGATCATCAGCCCCAGCATTGCCGTATAGATCGGATGCCGGACAATGGCATAGACGCCGGTCTTGACGAGTTTATGATCCTCGGTCAGGCGTGCGGCGAGGCTCCATTGACGGCCGAGTTCGGTTATCGCGGACATCGCCAGCCACCTTGAAGCAGCGGCCAAGATGACGGCCGCAAGTTGCAGCACGATGTTCACGACAAATTGACCCTCGATGAGCGGTGAGGCAACCGGTGCGCGTCGCGCCGACCAGACAATGCCAAACCCGACGCCTTGCAGAGCGAGGCCTGCCCATGATCCCGGAGCTCGTTTTGTATCGGCCGTGGACGCGAGCCTTTTTCGGAGCAGAAAGTTCCATCCGAAAACAAACCACATTACGAGTACGAACCCGAATGAAACCACATTTGCATAATAAGATACCTGCGCAATATCCATTTTTCTAGACTACGCCAGTAGGACGGTTTTGTTCACAGCCCACACAATCTAGAATAACGTCATGTCCTCCGGGATCTATCTCCATGTTCCATTCTGCAAATCGCGCTGCTCATATTGCGACTTCGCGACCGACGTTTACCGCAATGCGGAGGTTGTCGAGCAATATGTCGATATCTTGTGTACTGAAATTGGAAACTTCAGATCTGAAATTTCAGTAGATGCGGACACGATTTATTTTGGTGGCGGAACACCGTCATTGCTGCAATCTAAACAGGTCGAAAGTATTCTCGAGGCTGTCCACACAAAATTTAATATCGCGACCGATCCCGAGGTGACTATTGAAATGAACCCTGCGACGGTTACGCCGGAGACACTCGCTGAATACAGGCGGCTAGGCATCAATCGCGCGAGTTTTGGGGTCCAGACCTTTGACGATCGGGCATTAAAGCTACTTGCTCGCGGGCACAACGCAAATGATGCCAGGAACACGTTCGCGATGCTGCGTGAAGTCGGCTTCAACAACATCAGCTTTGACCTGATCGCAGGCCTTCCGGGCCAAACCCTTGCTGATTGGAAGGCGAATCTTGACGAAGCCATACAATTGTCACCTGAACATATCTCGCTGTATCTATTGGAAGTCCATTCCGGGACGCCGCTCGCCGAGCAAATATATAGCGGTCGGCAACCAATACCTGATGACGACCTCGCCGGTGAGATGTATGAGCTAATGCTCGACCGGCTCGCCGCGGCCAGATATGAGCAGTATGAGATATCCAACTTCAGCAAGCCCGGATTTCGATCACGACATAACACAAAATACTGGCGGCTCGAACCCGTGTTTGGCTTTGGTGTGTCGGCACATTCATTCGATGGCCGCGAACGCTACGCAAACGACCGCGACACCGCAAAGTACGTCGAAATGATCAAGCGAGGTGAAACAGCAGAAGTAATGAGGGAAAAGGCTGATAAAGTGTCCGAGACGGCATTCCTCGGCTTGCGAATGGAAGAGGGCATCGACCTTGCTAAATACAAAACGACTTTTGATGTCGATCTGCTCACGGAACACAAAGATGAGGTATCGCATCTTATTGACGCCGGCCTGATCGAACTCGCAGAGGGGTGCATGCACCTCACTCGGCGCGGAAAGCTGCTGTCAAATGAGGTATTTGCGGTTTTCGTCTGACGCTAATCGTCTGCTCGAAATAAAGCTGTCACCGTCAAGCGGTTGATTGGGTTAGTTCTCGGCCTTGAGGTGCGTGCGGGCTTCCCAAAGTTCCGGGAAGAACTTTTTCGTCAACGTCGTCAGTAAATACCCGACGCCCTCCGAGCCGCCTGTGCCTCGCTTTAGGCCGAGCATACGCTCAACCATGAGGACGTGATGATACCGCCAGAGCGAGAAATTTTCATCATGATCGATCAGCAGATCCTGCATGATGAAAAGATCGCCGTGCTTTTCGGGGTGTGTCAATATTTCAACAATAGCAGCAACACGGCTGTCATGATCACCGACCCCGAATCCCTTACGACCGACGAACGCCCAAAAGGCGTCGTCCAGGCCAGGTTCGACAAATCGACGGCTCAGCTTCTCATACGCGTACTCATCATCTCGGAAATGTTCCAACAGCTTCTCGTTCTTTTGTCCAGACACAAATTCCATCTCGCGAAACTGCATCGACTGAAAGCCGCTCGCCGGGTTGAGCCGATCGCGAAACTCCAGAAAGCCGATCTGTGCCATCGTTTCGAGAATGTGGATCTGCATTACCATCACCTTTTCGATGGC
>JAGOWF010000264.1 GCA_018060305.1 Pyrinomonadaceae bacterium | reverse complement strand
TGCGTTCGAGTCAAGACATTTGTCACGCAGGTTGAATGCCTCACCTAGAATCCGAACGTCAGCCCGACGCGGCCGTTGGCTCCGGCGGTGCGGTAGCCGTTCTCGTAATACTCATTGTCGAAAACATTCTCCACCGTGCCGTAGAGCCGCAGTGTCATCTTGTCGTCCTTCAGGCCAAACGTATATCCGGCGGTCAAATCTCCTCGGCGGTTGCCGCGAAAGCGGTAGATATATGTGTTGAATGTCGAATTGCTAAACATGCGAGCGAGATAGCTCGATGTTACGAGCAGGTCAAAATTCACCCAGAACCGTTTGTATCGCTGCGTCGCGACGAGCGTGAACTGATGCTCAGGGATCCCGAACGACGGCTGTTCGATACTCGTGACGGGCCCCACGGGAAATGTCGGACGGCGATGAGCCCGCAGGTCACTGTTTGTGAATGTATATGATGCAAACAGCGTTGGCCCCTTCGACGGCCTGATGTCGATGCTCGTCTCGACACCCCGTGAGAAGTGCCTGTCAAAGTTGTAATACGCCGATTCACCGCGGTCGTCGGTAGGCAAGTAAGTGATCTCGTCCTTGATCCGCGTGTAAAAATAGGTCGCAGATGCCTTAACACGCTCATTCGCAAAATACTGCTCGATGCCGCCGTCGAGGCCGATCGATCGCTCGGGCTTCAGCGTCGGGCTGCCGAGCGGAAAGAACGCGCCGAGAAAGTAGTAGCTGCCAAACCGCTCATACAGCGACGGCACGCGGTAGCCGTTGCCGACATGGGCACGCAGCTTTGTCCCCGTCTTGTCAACAAAATACGACACCGCTCCGTCAAACGTCCGTGCCGACGGCGGCGCGCTCGCCGTCTGCGTCAAGACTGACGGCACCGCCGCGCTGAAGTGCGGCGCCTTAAGATCGAACGACTGAAACCTAAATCCGCCCGCAAACTGCAGATCGCCGTCGAGCAGACTTACAAGGTTCTGGACGTAAAACGTGTTGCTGTCCTGGCGCGTTTTCGTGGACCAATCGTCGGTTCCCACGGGCGTCGTATTGTCACTGCCGAATCGTTCACTCTCAAATTCATAGCCCGCTGTCAGCGTATTGCGTCGGCCGGCCGTCCAGGTGAGATGAGCATTCGCGGTGTGTATCTGCCCGTCAAAAAGGCTCGCATACTCGCTCTGATAACCAGGCCCGAGCAATCCGTCAACGTTCCGGCGGCTCGTGTCGAGGCCCTGATAATGACCGCCGATAATGAGGTTTCTGTTGATGATCTGGTTAACGGCGAGCTGGCCGCTAAAGAACCGCGACGCCTGCCGCGCGTCAGGATCGTCAAGGTCCGGACGAAAATTAACGCCCGGCGAGGCGTTGATGACCGTCGATGTGTTGGCCGGCAGAGGGTCGAGAGTGTCGGGGCTGACGTTTAGGTTCACGTCGGCGTCGGAGAAAAAGATGCGGCCCGAAATACTCGTTTTCCTGGTCGGCGAGGCGTCAAAACGAGCCTGCACATTTGTGTTGCTGGCGTCATCGTTGCCATCGATGCCCTTTGTATAGGCAGTGTGAGAAACGCCGCCACCGACGCCGAATTTATCACCACCGTGCGACAGTAGCCCTCGAAAACGCCCAAGGCCAAGCCCGCCAAACGCACCGCCGAGCTGACCGTGTGTGCCTCGCTTTGCTGTCGGTGTCTGAAAATCGAGAACGCCGCCGATGGCGTTCGTCCCATAAAGCGACGAACCCGAGCCGCGAAGAACCTCCATTCGGTCAACGCTCGTCAGCGTAATATCGCTCAGGAACGGCGACGCATCGCCCGTGATCGCCGCCGGATCGCGAAAGCGGATGCCGTCGATCAGCACCGCCGTGTCCTGATTCCTCAAACCCCGCGTTTTGATCGACGCCGTCTTGCCAAACCCGCCCAACTGCTGCACCCGAAAACCCGGGATCGTCCGCACACTCTCGATCAACGCAAAGTCCGCCCGGTCGCGCATTTGCTGGCCGTCGATCACATCAACGGTTTTTGAGACTTGTTCTATCGTTTGTTCGCTCCCGGCCGAGATGCTTACGGTAACTTCCTCTTTGATCGCAGGAGTCGGCGTCGGGGACGGTTCCTGCGCGGCAAGGCCGATCTTCAAACAAGCGATGACAACAAATACTTTTACTATTCTCATATGTTTCCTCTTCTGCCCACACGCAGAATGGTTCTAACCCGGGCAAATGGGCGTGAGTTCCCGACTATGCATTGAACATTGATCAATGATCATTGATAAATGCCACAATGTTCACGGTTGCGTGGGCAGTGCCGGCCTCTCACCGGACTTCCTCCGCACATTTGCCGATCTTTAGCCACGAATTACACGAATAGCACGAATTTAGGTCGGTCTATACTTCCGTTCATTCGTGTCATTCGTGTCATTCGTGGCTAACCTTCTTAGAAAACGTTCGTCACACGAACGTTACCGCTTGCCGGATTTGTATCCAGCATGCAATCGACGGCGAAGACCTTTCGAATATTCTCCGCCGTCAAAACCTCACCCGGCCGGCCTATTGCGGCTATGCTGCCGTTCGTTAACATCACGACCTGGTCGGCGAACTCTGCCGCAAGATTCAGGTCGTGCGTTATCACGACCGCCGAAGCGCCCTGCTCGCACCGTTTGCGAACCAGCCGAAACATCATCGCCTGATGAGCGAGATCAAGATTCGCGGTCGGCTCATCGAGCAGCAGAATTCGTGCATTCGTGGCTATCGCGCGTGCCAGCACGACGCGTTGACGCTCGCCTCCCGACAGTTCGTTCATAAGGCGGAACCCGAAATCCGATAGATCGCAATCGGCCAATGCACGCTCGGCAAGCTCGATATCACTCGTTGTTTCCCAACCAAAACTTCCGCCGTGGACAAACCTGCCTGACAGCACGAATTCCAAAACCGTCACCGGAAAGCGCGTCTCATTCTCCTGAGCGACGACAGCGATGCTTGCCGCGATCTCACGCCGCGACAGCGTCTGCAACTCTCGTCCATCGAGCTCGATACTGCCGCTCGAAACCTGCACCGTGCCGTTCATAGCCTTAATAAGCGTCGTCTTGCCCGCACCGTTCGCACCGAGCAACGCGACGATCTCACCACTATGCAGATCGACCGTGACGCCGGTCAAGACTTCACGCGCTCCATAGATCACTGAAATGTCTCGGACTGCAAGCATCATTTGCCACCCATCTGATTTGTGTAATTCGTGCAATTCGTGGCTAATTCCTTCTCAGCAAATATATAAACAACGGAGCGCCGATCAGCGCGGTTACGGCTCCCACAGGCAATTCCCTCGGCGCTATCGCCGTCCGTGCGACCGTGTCGGCCGCGACTACAAAGATCGCGCCCGCGATCGCCGAGAACGGCACGACTAGGCGATTGTCGCTGCCGATCGCCATTCTCAACAGATGCGGAACGATGAGCCCGACATAACCGACCGAGCCGCTCGCCGCAACCGCGGCACCTACGACAAGGCTTGCAGCACCAAAAACGAGCAGCCGCACGCGTCCGACCTCAACACCGAAATCGAAGGCATCGCGCTCACCGATCATCATCAGGTTCAATGCCCGTGCCTGCGACGTCAGCACCACAACACCGACAAGCATCGCCGCAAAGCTAATATAGACACCATTTACCGTCGCCTGCGACAGGTCGCCGAGGAGCCAGAACGTAAAGCTCCGCAGCTTTGCCGCATCAAGCAGCGTGGTCAGCATCACGATCACGGACGATAAAAATGTCGTCACGATCACGCCCGACAGCACCAGCCGCTCGACGTTCATTCCCGCACGGCTGCGTGCCATTTGATAGACGGCGACAGACGCCACGGCCGCCCCGGCAAACGCCAGCACCGGCCGTGCAAACTCCAAATTCTCAAACAACACAAACGCCAGCATCGTGCCCAATGCGGCACCGTTCGACACGCCTAACAGATAGGGCTCGGCCAGCGGATTTCGGAGCAGGGCTTGCAAACCTGCAC
>JAGOWF010000263.1 GCA_018060305.1 Pyrinomonadaceae bacterium | reverse complement strand
CGTGTGATGATGAAACTCCATCACTTTCACCGGTGCGCCCTCGTGAAGGATCACCATGCCTCTGCGTATGTCGTTTGCCGAAATTGCCATAGATCTTAAAAGTTACAAAAGGGCTAGTGTAGTTTTCTGATAGTGATCTTGTCTAGCCACACAACCGATTTCCTCCGCGTCACTCTGCGAAAATCTCTGTGTTCTCTGCGTGGAATCCGCCTAACGGGAGGTTCCACGCAGAGGACGCGGAGGTCAACGCAGAGGTCGCAGAGATGAGCCTCTATCGCACTGTTACGCGGAACCTAAATCGTCCGCGCCACGGATCGGCCTTCTGGCATTCCTGCACCTTTAGGATGTAATCGCCGCGCGCGGCGGGAAAAACCTCGCGACGCGAATGGCACGACAGGTCGAGGTCGTCACCAAATGAACTGCCGTCGGGCGACGTGATCCAAATCGAGACCGGATTTGTCTCACCGATCGGCTCGGTCGTCAGCCGCTGGCCTTTGCGGACGCGAATGACGTATGTGCGGGCCGATCTGTAGCTGGACATTGTGCCGCTGACAACAGCCGAGCGGGCACCGCGTTTGAACGCGATCCGCGTCGGCCTCTGAGCGACGGCAGGCAATGTGAACAGGCCGACGATCAGGGTTGCTAACAGAAATGGCAGCAGCTTTTTCATACTCTATTTTCCTTTAGTAAACGGCAGCGGCGGCGGCTCTTCGCCCTCGGCGGGGTAGCTGCGATTGATCGATGAGTAGATCTGAATGATGCGGTCAACCCATTCTTTTGCATCGGCGTTTGTCGGGTCGTGTTTTAGCGTGCGGCGATAGTCGCCGAGGGCCGATGCGTATTGGCGTGCACCGGTCAGGGCGTCGGCACGAGCCAGATATGCCTCGGCAAGGGCCTTTTTCGCGGCGGCGTCTGACGGCTTACCGCTGAGGGCGTTTTCGGCCTTTGCGATCGCGGCATCGAAGGTCGCGGTGTCGATCGGATCGCCGCTCTGCGTCCATTTCGACGGACCGCCGGTCGAGTTGGATGCGGCAGGCGGCTGTCGGTTCTCGCTCGAATGGGCAATGGACGTTCGCGAGCGTTCGTTTGTGGGCGTCGCAGAATTTGAGTTTTGCACGATCGGCTGCGGCGTGTTCATACACGCGGTCAGCAAGAGAGCAACCGGGATGAGAATGAGTTTCTGCATAAAATTTACCTGTCGATGTAGGGCCGTGACTGGACGACGTAGATGCGGTTGCCGATCATGCCCCACTCGATGTCCTGCTCGCGTTTGCCGCCAAAGGCGCGTTTGATGCTGCCGGCGACGCGGGCGAGGCTGCGTGCCTGCGGGTCGGTCAGGACGCGTTTGCGTGCGCCTGCACATTTATCGACGGTCTTTAGATCGCCCTTTGGGTCAAATGCAAGCGCGCTTTCCTGCTGCGACAAGGTCATCAGGACGACGGCGTTCGACCTCGGATTATAGAGTATCTGCTCCGGAATGCCTGCGTTATCGACGACCTTTGAATTATGCCCGCAGACGGCCGAGATATAGACGGAGTTTTTGCTTTTCGGGTCGAACGGGTCCTTTGTGATCATCACGCCGCCGCGTTCCATATCGACGCCGATCTGTATCAAAGCCGACATATAAACGTCGGTCTGGCTGACGTAATTGCGCACACGCGCCTCGTATGCCTCGAATTTCCACAGGCTGGCCCAGACCTTTTTGACAGCCTCGATGAGTTTGTCCTCGGCGATCACATTTGGGACGCTCGAATACAGGCCGGCACCGGAAAAATTCGGCAGATCCTCGCTGTTTGACGAACTGCGGACAAAGACAGGCTTCGAGCGGAGTTGCCCTTTCCATTTAGCGATGATCGCTGCCCGCAGCCCATCATCAAACTTGCCGTTCTGTATCGCCGCGCGAAATTCCTCGAGTTTTTGCCGCCGCACACGCGGATTATGGACAAAATCGTTGTTGTCCATATTGGCCTCGATGATCTTATTCAGGTCGTTGCGCCGCATGAATTCGTCATACCAGTGAAACGGGACGGCGAATCCGTCAGGGATGATAATTCCTGTGATCCTTTTATTTATCATCTCGCCGAGGTTGGCGGCTTTTGAACCGTATTTGATGCTGTCTGCCGTTCGCATTTCCTTTAACCCGGCGAGGTTTGTCGCCTTCAGATCGACCGGCGGGACCTGCTGGTCGGGCGAAGAGAATCGCTGCTTGATGTCGTCGGATGAGGCCATGTCGAATTTGTAATCCGTCATGCCGGCCTCAAGCCGCATTACGTATGTGTCGAATTGGCGAAACAATTTGTCGGCGTCCTTGATATAGACATTTGGAATATTCCAGCCTTTGGCGAGGATGTTGACGTGCGAGAGCGGCGATGAGGGCTTGGCGACGATCACGCCGCGCACCGGCGGCAGATTGAGCGGCAGCTCGCGCAGAACGACGATCTCGTTATCGCCGATCTCGACCGTGTCGTCGAGCTTGTCGATGATGTGTATGCGGCCGACGGCAGTGCCGGTGTTGAGAGCGAGATACGCCTGGTTGCGGTTGAGCTCGTCCTGCGAGATGCGTTCGATACCGAGATTTGCCGAGGCGTCCTCCTGTCGGATCGAGTTGGGCTTGTAGGCGACCTTTTCGTAGAAGTGCGAGTTGATCACTTCGTTAGCCGTCTTGATCATCTCGCCCGACGCCAGATCGCCTTCCCACAGTTCCCATGTGAACCGCTCGACCGGCGCCTGCCACGCTATCGTGCCGACCAGAAAGCGGCGATCCTGATCTATGTAAACCGGCTTGAATATCTCGGTGCCGCGAGGTATCAGATAGGTCGCCAGCAGAAAATCCTTGTGAAAGCGGAATTTCTGCGAGTTGATGAAATAGACCTTATTGCCCGCGCGGCGGTCGATCACAAACATCGCATGCGGCATCGCGTAGGGAGTGTCCTGATGATAAACGCGGGCGATGGAGTTAAAGGCGTTTCGTGACTCGATCCGCGGCAGGGAATTGGCTTTTGAGTCGGGCCTCTTTGCCATTGCACCGGCCGGCTCGCGCGTCGGCGTCGGCTTGCGCGACATCTGCGCGCTCACCGGTAAGCCCGTTATCAGTAGGATCAAGAGAATGCTAATTTGGCTGTAAGGTTGCATGTGCCGGGCTACGCCCGTTTATTTGCGGAAAAGCTCAGCTTTTCCGGTTATTGTTCCTCAACTTGTTGCGGCTATGCCGCTTGGTCCTCTGTCTGCCGAGATCACGGCGGCAAAGCCGCAACAAAAGATCGTTCGAATCGGAAAAGCAGAGCTTTTCCGCAAATAGGGCGGCAAGCCGCCAGAAACTATTTTGATGCCGCGTCGGCGTCGCTGCGTTTGTCGGTAAAGAGAAAGCGGTTGCGCAGGCCGCGAAGGTCCGTCTCATTCTCGATCGATATCTCGAGGTCGCGGATGAGGCCGTCCTCGAGGTCGTAGATCCAGCCGTGGATCGCGACCGGCTGGCCGCGTTGCCAAGCATCGAGCACGATGGTCGTCTCGCCGACATTGACGACCTGCTCGGCGACATTCAACTCACACAGCTTATTGCGGCGCTCGACCGCGTCGGCTATCGCGTTCAGACGGTCGGCGTGCAGGTGTGCCGTGTCGCGAATGTGCCGCAGCCAGTTATCTATCAGGCCGTGGCGTTCGCCGTCCATGGCCGCCACAACGCCTCCACAGCCGTAATGGCCGCACACGATGACATGCTCGACCTGCAGCACCTCGACCGCAAACTGTATCACCGACAGGCAATTCATGTCGGTGTGATTGACGAGATTTGCGACGTTGCGGTGAACGAACACCTCGCCCGGTGCGAGATCGACGATCACATTGGCCGACACGCGGCTGTCCGAGCAGCCGATCCACAAGTAGTCGGGATTTTGCTGGTCAGCAAGACGCGCGAAAAATCGCGGGTCATGTTCCAGTGACCTCGCCGCCCAATCTTTGTTGTTGGCGAGCAGATGCTCGATGTTGCTCATTCGTGAG
>JAGOWF010000048.1 GCA_018060305.1 Pyrinomonadaceae bacterium | reverse complement strand
GCCATTCGCGATAGCCGTGTGATGGGGACGCGAAGTATCGTTGAGGCCCTGTCAAATCTCAATGTGCGGCCGAAGGTGTTGGTTTCCGCATCGGCGATCGGCTTTTACGGCGAGCGCGGCGATGAGGAAATGAACGAATCATCCACGGCCGGCCACGGTTTTCTTGCCGAGGTGGCAAAGGAGTGGGAAGGCGAGGCGCGGCGGGCTGAGGACGCAGGGATCCGCACCGTGTTGCTGAGAACCGGCATAGTCTTGTCAAAAGATGGCGGCGCACTCGGCACGATGCTGACTCCATTCAAAATGGGCGTCGGCGGAGTTATCGGTAGTGGAACGCAGTGGATGAGCTGGATCTCGCTCGACGATCACGTGGCCGCGATCAACTTTGTCATCGAGAATGACAATATTCGCGGAGCTGTCAACGCAGCCAGTCCCGGGCCGGTCACGAACGAAGAGTTTACAAAGACGATGGGCGAAGTGCTTTATCGCCCGACCTTCATCCCACTTCCCGAATTCGCTGTCTCGATGTTGATGGGCGAAATGGGCGACGCATTGCTGCTCACAAGCACAAAGGTCATTCCAAAGCGGCTGGAGGATGCAGGGTTCGAGTTCAAGTATCCCGACCTGAAAGGAGCCCTGGAACATGCTCTGTCGGAAACGCCTGAGTAAGCGGGCCCGACAGCAATACCGGACGGCTCGGCGCGGCGTCGGCGGCAAATGGGGCGATCTGCAGATTTAGCGTGTAACGACCGTCTTGGACCTTATTTGGGACATATATCAGTTCTGTGATCGTTGACAATATGCGGGTAGCCGTATGTGTCTGAGATCCTGTCGGGATATCCCAGAAAATACGGTGATTCCGCAATTTACCTTCATCGTGAAGCCTATCTATCGACGGGAGATCAGTCAATAGATGCGTGAAGCCACATATGATGTCCATCGCGTCTGCCGTAAAATATGCCGGAATGTGGCCGGCGTCGTATCGGCGAGTTAGCTTTGTATCGTCATTCGGCAGTGTGCGAACGATGAGAGCTGTCGTATCGGTGTCAGAATCCGCCAACGCTGAGTGAAGGGCTTCTGCCGTGATTACGAGGTCGCCATCGTCGCCGGCACTTGTAGGGACGGAGATCAGCAATGCGGACATGACCGCATCACGCAGGCAATCAAGGATGGAGATTCGTTCGTCTGTGATATGGCCGACACATTCAGTGTGCGTGCCGTTGCAATGCGAGATCAGCGTGTATTGCTCAAAATTGACGCTTGATCCTGTTCGCGTATCGCCCAGCGATTGAGAAGTTGCTTCAGCAACGCCGAAGGCGTTTGGCTGTGGCCCATTAAACCGGATCGGTATCGAGAGGTCTGCGATGATCTCGTATTCATTATTCATCGCGTGAGCCCCGCCAACCGTTCCCGCACCTCGCCAAGGTCGAGCGAACCGACATCGGCGACGCCCGCACAGATCTCCATCAGCATCTCGTCTTGAGCATTGCCTTGCTCTTTCGCGATCGAATAGGGCAGGTCTTCGCGAAAGCTGACCATCGAGTATTTTGAGAAATAATCGGGATAGGTCTGTTCGAGCTCGGTCTCAAGTTCACGTTTCCGCTGAAAGACCGGATCGGCCACACGGTCGCGCATCTCGTAGAAATTTTCAACCGCCATGTCTGCGATCGCGTCGGTATTTGCCTTGCGCAACTTGCCGTATTCTTCAAAGACCGCGTGCCAATCGATCTCGCCGCCCGCTGACGCAGGCGGTTCAGACAGAAGCGAGTCGAGGACGCGAACGTCCTCAAACGCGCAGTTCATTCCCTGACCGTAAAATGGCACGACCGCGTGTGCCGAATCGCCGAGCAGCAGTGCGTTGCCATTGACATTCCACGGCCAGCATTTGATAGTACCGAGGTTGCCGGTCGGATTGTGAAAGAAATCTTCGATCAGCGTCGGCATCAGCGGCACAGCATCGGGAAACTCGCGACCAAAAAAGGCCGATACTGCTGCGGCATCCGTCAGAGTATCGAAAGAGGCCTCGGCCCCGTTATGTGCCAGGAAGAGCGTACATGTAAAACTGCCGTCAAAATTTGGCAGAGCGATCATCATGAACTGATGTCTCGGCCAGATGTGGAGAGCGTTCTTTTCGAGACGAAAGCCACCGCGGTCGGCGCGCGGTATGTGCAGTTCCTTGTAACCGTGTTCGAGCCAATCCTGAGAAAAATCGAACCGCTCGACGCCGCCGCTAAGCATCGATGTCCTGACGGCCGAGCCCGCACCGTCGGTGGCAATCACGGTATCGGCTGTAGCAGCACGGCCATTGGCAAACGATGTTTTACCCGTCGAGCAATCGAAGCCGACACATCTGTGACCGAAGTGAAATCGCACTCCCCTGTATTTCTCCGCCTCATTCATCAGCTCGATGTTCAGGCCCGCACGCGAGACGGAGTTGATGTATTCGCCCTGACGGCCGCTGTAGGGCAAGAGTTTAGTCTCGCCGGTCGGTGAGTGGACCAGGCGGCCGAACATCGGCACCGCCTCGGCAAGCATGTATTCGTCCATTCCGACCTCGCGCAACGCCGCGATGCCGCGATCGGATAACGCGAGATTGATCGAGCGCCCGGCCGCAACCTTGTCGTCCCGCATGTCTCCGCGGGCCTCATACACATCGACTTCGATACCACGCTTTGCGAGATAGATCGAGAGCAGGGAACCGGCCAAGCCGGCGCCGATAATTGCGACATGCGGCATACTTTAACGCAATTTGAGCATAGTCTATGGCTGATCGCCAAAAGGGCCGAGCGAGTCAGAGTTTTTCGACGGTGACGGCCGTGACCTTAAATTCCGGGGCTTGCGTGAAGCGGTCGCGCGTCGGTCCGGTCGTATAGTTGAGCGCTACGGCCGGATCGTGGAATGAGGCAAAAAGCTCGCCGTCACGGACCTTATGACTGATCTCGACCGGCAGCATCGCGTGGCCGTATGCGCTGCGGAGCCGCACGAGCTCTCCGTCAGTGACCGAGAGCCGTTCAGAATCGGGCCTAGAGATCATCAGGGTGTCGGTCGGCCGGATCTCACGGTTTGGCGTTCGCATGGTCATGGTCCCGGCGCTGAATTGCTCGAGGACTCGGCCTGTCGTTAGGAGGAAAGGAAACTCGTCCGACACCACTTCCTTCGTGGGGCGATATTTGATCCGTCGCAGGGCTGCCGTCTTGCCGTTCGAGAACGTCTCGGCGTGCAGCACCGTCGTGCCCGGATGGTCGATGTCCGGACAGGGCCATTGAAGCCCGGCGGTCTCAATGCGCTCATACGTGATGCCGTAACCCGGCGGCCAAACCTCGCGGATCTCATTCCAAACTTCCTCGGCCGACTCAAAGGCGAAATCCTCCGCGAAGCCCATTGCGCGGCCCATATCACACACGATCTGAAGGTCCGAGCGAGAATTTCCGCGTGCGCTGACAGCCTTTCGGATACGCTGCACACGCCGTTCGCCATTCATAAACGTGCCGTCCTTTTCGAAAGACGTCGTTGCCGGCAGGAACACATTACCGAATCGTTTTGCCGTCTCATTCATAAAGAAATCCTGAATGATGACGAGATCCATGTTGGCGAATGCCTTCTCGGTCTCGTGCGTGTTAGCGTTTGACATCAGGACGTCGTAGCCGATGGTCCACATGGCCTTGAGCTTGCCGTCGCGGGCGGCATCCATCATCTGAAGCTGATTCAGCCCGGGAGCCAAGGGGATCGGCCGCTGCCACACGCTCTCAAACAGCTCACGGCCGACCTCAACTGCAACCGAGCCCGTCAGAATGCCGGGGTCGCATCCCATGTGTGCGGAACCCTGAACATTATTTTGCCCGCGGAGCGGATTGACGCCTGAGCCGGGCTTGCCGATATTGCCGGTGAGCAAAGCGAGATTGACGATCGTCATCACGCCTTCGGTTCCCTGCAGATGCTCGGTCATGCCGAGGCCGTGCAGAGCCATGGACGGCTTTTCTGCGGCGTAGATCCGCGCCGCTTTCCGGATCAATTCAGCATCCACCTCGCATCGGCCTGCGACCGCCTCGGGCGAATATTCCGCGACAAAGGCCTTGAATTGTTCGAATTCATCTACCCGTTCAGTGAGGAAGGTCTCATCAGCGAGGCCTTCATTGATGATCGTGTGAGCGAGAGCATTGAACATCAGCACGTTCGTGCCGGCACGGAGCTGCAGATGGACGGTCGCGATCTGGGCAAGTTCCGTTTTTCGCGGATCGATAACAATGAGGTTAGTTCCGTGTCTGAGGACGGCCTGCTTGATGCGGGCTCCGGGGACAGGATGATTCTCGCTGGGGTTTGCTCCACAGATGATGATCGTGCGTGCTTTTTCGATGTCGTCGAACGAGTTGGTCATCGCACCGGTGCCGATCATCAGCTTCATCGCCGCGGCCGTTGGCGTATGGCAGACGCGAGCGCAGGAATCAACATTATTTGTGCCCAGCACGACGCGCGTAAACTTTTGCGCGAGATAATTCTCTTCGTTGGTAGCGCGAGCCGACCCCAGGACGGCCACGCATTCCTTGCCATATTCAGCGACCAGGCCTTTGAGCTTGTCGGTCGTGTAGGCGATCGCCTCGTCCCATGAAACGGTCCGCCAGTCGCAGTTCTCACGGATCATTGGCTGCGTGACACGGTCCTCGGCGTCGATGAATTGATGGGCGTAGCGGCCCTTGACGCACAAATGGCCGTAATTTACCGGCGCGTCAAGCACCGGTCGGATCTGGACCACTTGGTCGTCCCGTATGCCGACATTCATCTCGCAACCGGTGCCGCAGTAGGGACATGTCGTTTTGGTCCATTCGGTCGGAAAGCCGCTTGCGATCACTGATTTGTCTTCGATCGCCCCGGACGGGCACGCATCCGCACAGGCCCCGCATGAGACGCATGTGCTGTCCGCAAACGAACCGAAAGAGTCGGGGACGATCTGTGACTCTTCGCCGCGGCCGACGACATGCCAGACAAACTGTCCCTGGACGTCCGCACATATCCTTACGCACGCATAACAATTGATGCAGCGCGACATATCGACGGCGATATATGTTTGGGAATCGTCAGGCTGTCGGGTTCCGTCGGCGTGAAAATCTTCCGTTGAGAGGCCGTATTCGCGAGCCAGTTTATGAAAGGGCTTTTCAGGATACGCGGCGAAGGATTTCGCGGGGTAATCGCGGGCAAGCATTCTAAGATTCCACCTGCGTGCTGTCTCGATCGAATCGCTGTGGGTCTCGATGTCCATGCCGTCAGCGAGCGGCGTGGTGCACGAAACTGCCGGGTTGGCACGCCCTCTTATATCAACCAGGCACATCCGGCAGGCGCCGACTGGTGCAAGACGATCGTCGTTGCACAGCGTCGGGATGTTGATGCTAAGCTCGCGGGCCGCCGCGAGCACACTCGTGCCGTCAGCGAACTCCTCTTCAATACCGTTGATCTTTGCCCGGATCATGGCTGTATATCCTGACCTTCCCGAAGTCCTTTATCCTAGGTTAGCGCCGATTGCAGGATCTGTGAAAATCGATGAACATCTGCAAACGAATTATAGAGCGGCACCGGAGCGATACGAATGACGTCCGGCTCTCGCCAATCGGCATAGACGCCATTTTGTGTCAGCCTTTCATGAAGCGTCCGGTCGCCGCCTCCGACGCGTATCGACAGTTGGCAGCCACGCTGCTCTGCGTCCGAAGGCGTCACTATCCAGATACGATCGTCACCGATCTCGCGAACGAGGGTTTCGAGATAGCCGGTGAGTTTTCTCGACTTCTCAGTCAATGCGGACAGGCCCGCCTCTGCAAATAGCTCAAGCGACGCTCGCAATGCCGCCATTTGCAGGATCGGCGGATTTGAGAGCTGCCAGCCCTCAGCACCTCTCAGCACGTGAAAATCGGGCCCCATCTGAAACCTGGTCGCCTTATCGTGGCCCCACCAGCCCGCAAAACGAGGTATTTCAGGGCAATCGGCGTGCCGCTCGTGAACGAACACGCCCGCTACCGCACCGGGGCCGGCGTTAAGATACTTGTAACAGCACCAGGCCGCGAAATCCACGCCCCAATCGTGGATTTTCAGTTCGATATTGCCCGCAGCGTGTGCGAGGTCAAATCCGACCGTCGCCCCGACGCGATGACCGGCCGCGGTAATTTCTCGCATTTCAAACGCCTGGCCTGTGTAATAATTCACACCTCCGAACATGATCGTGGCTATTGACGCGCCCTCGCGCTCGATCAGCTCGAGGATATCCTCTGTGCGCAGTGTCGATTCGCCCGCTCGCGGGGCGACCTCGACGAGCGATGCGGCCGGGTCAAAGCCGTGAAATTTGATCTGCGATTCTACCGCGTAGCGATCTGACGGAAATGCTCCCTTCTCGATGACGATCTTGTTCCGTTCCGGCGTTGGGCGATAGAAAGATACGAGCAGAAGGTGAAGATTCACCGTCAGCGAATTCATCACGACCGTCTCGACCGGCTTGGCTCCAACGATCGCCGCCATCTGCTCGGTCAGAAACTCGTGATAGGGCAGCCAGGGCTTTCTAGCGTGCAAATGCCCCTCGACCGCCAGCCGCTCCCAATCGTCGAGCTCCTGATCGACATATTCGCGTGCCTTTTTTGGCATAAGGCCGAGGGAATTGCCCGTAAAGTAGATCGGCTCGATGGCGTCCACAGTTTCAGGGAAGTGGAACCGGTCGCGAAAATCAGCCAACGTATCGGCTTGATCGTGCTGTGCCGCGTTGTTCGTCATCTTAAAAGCTCACCGTAGGTTGATAAGATCAACATCGTATCTTTCAAAGACCCTGTCATCTGTGAGCAGGTACATGCCGTTGAGCCGTGCCTGCGCGATCAAAAGCCGATCAAAAGGATCACCGTGATACCTCGGCAGATCCGTCACGCCGATAGCGTCCCTCAGCGTAACCGGAATCGGCGTAACGTCTGAGTCCGCGAGTGTGAGCGGTATAAACGTTCGAGGATGCTCGGGTAACGGAAGCATGCCTTTGCCGTACTTGATAGATATCTCCCACGCGCTCGCCACGGACAAGAACTTCTGCGTTTCCGGATTGCCTAAAAGGTCAAGGGTTTCCGGTGACAGCCGCGCCGTCTTGCCCGACGCCCAAAGAAATATATGCGTATCGATCAGTATTTTCATTGAAGGCTAGGAATACTCCTCGAACTCTTCAAGGGGATCAAAGAAGCTGTCAGGAATCTCGATCTGCCCTTCCCACATTCCGATCCAGTTACGCTTTTCTTTCCCGTTGACTTTCACCAGCTTGACGGTCTCTTCGCCATTGCGCGTAATAATGACCTCCTCGCCCTCGAGGGCCTTGTTGATCATCTGGCTGAGCTTGGATTTTGCCTCGTAAACGCTGACTTTCATGGGTTGATTATTGCCTAGTCAGACTAGCTAGTCAAGTCATTTTAATGTTCACGAAAGGTAATTGGAAACTCGCCGTCCTTAAGCCAAGGACGTTCGCCGAAATTATTGGTGAGCCATGGATGCTTGCGAAGCCATCCGAGAGCCGACTCTCTTGCCCTGATAATCGTTCCTTTCCTTCTTATTTTGAGAAACTCGACGAAATCATCGGGATGACACTTAAGTCCGTCGAGGGAATTTGAAACGAAGGACCATTTGAGGGCGAAATGAGGATTTCTGGCAACGCCCAATCCACGGGCATAGTGTAACGCTAGATTACACGCACCATAAACATGACCTTGTTCTGCGCTTTTCTTAAACCATTTGACGGCTTCGCGGTTGTTTGGTCGTGTTCCGATTCCTTCCGAGATTCTGATCGCAAGCGTATCCTGAGCCGTCGCGTCGCCGGCTTCAGCGGATTTCATGTACCATTTATTGGCTACTTGTTCATCAGCTTTAACACAAGTGCCGTTTTCATAGAGTCGTCCAACGCTATAGAAGCCGTAGGCAAACCCAAGTTCTCCAGACTTTTTATAGTTCTCGATCGCCTTGTCGCAATCCGACGGCTTATTATTTAAGTAAAAGTACGCTCGGTACCAAACGGCCGCCGGATAGTTCTGCGATACGGCTCTTTCGAGGAAAACGCGATCGTTCTTGCAGGCTTCATGACCGATTATGCCTTCGTTAGCCTGATCCTGACATAGTTCGACAATAAAATACTGGGCCGGAGCAAAGTTTTGCTCTGCAGCAAGTTTTATCAATGATAAGCCTTCGTTTGGGTTTTGATAGTCTCGCCTTGCCGGATTGCGAGTCTTCATTTTCAGCAGCCCAATGAGCAGCTGTGCGCTCGCGTCACGGTTCCGAGCCTTCTCCTCGAGAGTCTTGATTTCATCTTTGTTAAGTCCCACGAGCCGATTCGTGAAGTATTCCGGATTAGGATCTTGCGCACCAGACTCTTGAACGGATATCAAGAGCGCTAGAATCAGACAACTAAGGATCTTCATTCTGAAATCACTCCTAATCGACACTGAATCCGAAACTACTCGGACCCAGCCAGTTCAATGCGGCTCCGTACAGCAACATTTCCTTTATTGATTCGTCGTATTCCATTGATTCGATTAGCCGGCCAGGCTCGGCTTCGCCGAGCGGGAACGGATAATCGCTGCCCAGCATCACCTGATCGGCCCCGACGAGTTTCACCAAGTAATCGAGCTTGGTCGGTTCGTGAACTAGAGAGTCGAAGTACATTCGGCTGAGATACTTGCGCGGACTGTGCGGATTGTCGGGAAACAGGTCAGGGCGGACGTTGAGGCCATGGTCGATGCGGCCGAGTGTTGCGGGAAACGCCCCGCCGCCGTGGGCGAAACAGATACGCAGATTCGGCAGCCGTTCGAGAGTGCCTGAGAATATCAGCGAGCAAATGGCTCGCGATACCTCGGCGGGCATGCCGACGAGCCAGGGCAGCCAGTATTTCTGCATGTCCTTTTCGCCCATCATATCCCACGGATGGACGAAGATCGCCATGCCGAGCTGCTCGCACGCGGCAAAGAACTCAAAGAACTTAGGCTCACCGAGATTCAACTGATTTACGTTCGTTCCTATCTCGACACCGGCGAGGCCGATCTCCTTACACCGCTCAAGCTCACGAATCGCAAGCTCGGGGTCCTGCATCGGAACGGTTCCGAGGCCGACGAACCTTTGTGGAAACTTGGCGACAGCCGCCGCGATGTCCTCGTTTAGGAATCTCGCGATCTCGACACCGTCCTTCGGCTCGGCCCAGTAGCTGAACATCACCGGCACGGTCGAGAGCACCTGAATGGTTACGCCCGATGCATCGCATTCCTCGATGCGCTTTTCAGGCGACCAGCAATTGGAATCGATGTCGCGGAATGAAACGCCGTCGTCACGCATCATTCGAGCACAGCACGGCCTGTAGTGGTCGAGCGTGATAAATCCGCCATAGCCGAATTTATCCTTCCAACGCGGTATATCGCGAGGCAGGATGTGGGTGTGAATGTCGATCTTTAACATGATGAAATGACCGGCGGCGGCTCCATGACGGCGCCACATTCGTCGCAGGTGCGCAGGTCATCACTTTCGTAGAACCGTTTGAATACGCCTTGAAACTGTGTGGTTATGTCGCCAAGCTGGAAATACTCTTCGTAGAGCTTGTGATTGCAGCTCTCACAAAACCACATCAGGCCGTCGAGTTCGCCGTCGCGGCGTTTGCGTTCGATGACTAGGCCGATCGTGTTTGCACCGCGTATTGGATTGTGCGGAATTCGCGGCGGCAGCAGGAACATTTCGCCTTCGCGGACAGGCACCTCGACGGCCTCGCCGTTCTCTTGTATCTGGACGGTCAGGTCGCCCTCGAGTTGGTAAAACAACTCCTCGCCCTCGTCCCAGTGATAGTCTTTACGCGAATTCGGCCCGCCGACGACCATTACGATAAAGTCCTCTTCCTGGTAAACACACTGGTTCCCAACCGGCGGCTTGAGCAGATTTCGATGCTCGTCGATCCAGAGTTTGAAGTTAAATGGCCGTCGGATCTGCATAGCTTTACTGATAGGTTTAGCGCTATTATAAACCCAAACGGTCAACTACAGATAATCGGGTGCGTGTGGACCGTTCGCGCACGTGCAACGCATTTTTGGGAGGGCAAAAATGAGCGATATTCAGATCAACGAAGACAAACTGAACGATTTGCTGGGGCGGTTCGTGTCCGACTTGGGAGCGACGATCAGCGCGGGCTCGATCATTATCGGTGAAAAGCTCGGTCTTTACCGAGCAATGGCGACACCGAATGAACGGGTCACGGCAGCCGAATTGGCAAGCCGAACGGGCACTAACGAGCGCTACATCAGCGAATGGCTCAACGCAAATTCAGCGAGCGGTTACGTTAGCTACGACTCGGAGAATGACGCCTACTACATGACCGACGAGCAGGCATTCATCATGACAGGTGAGGCCAGCCCCGTATATGCTCCGGGGGCGTTCGTCCTAGCGGCGGCGGCGTTAAAGGCGGTGCCAAAGATGGTCGAGCGGTTCAAAACCGGCGACGGCCTCGGCTGGCACGAACACGATGCCGACCTGTTTTGCGGGACGGAACTATTTTTCCGGCCCGGCTACAATGCTCATCTCGTCAGTAGCTGGATACCCGCGCTCGAGGGGGTTGAAGACAAACTCAAGGCCGGAGCTAAGGTCGCCGACGTCGGCTGCGGCCTTGGGGCATCGACGATCATCATGGCAAAGTCGTTTCCGAATTCTGAATTCGTCGGCTTTGACTATCATGACAAGTCGATAGAACAGGCCCGAGAGCGGGCCGATACCGCGGGCGTCGGTGATCAGGTCAAATTTGAAGTGGCTGCGTCAAAGGATTTTCCCGGGACCGATTACGATCTCATCACATTCTTTGACTGCCTTCACGACATGGGCGATCCGGTCGGTGCGGCACAGCATGTAAGGAGCTCGCTAAAGGATGACGGGACGTGGATGATCGTCGAGCCGTTTGCCAACGACCGTCACGAGGACAATCATAATCCGGTCGGCCGCGTGTTTTATTCTGCTTCGACGATAATCTGCACACCTGCATCGAGATCGCAGGAAGTGGGACTCGGGCTGGGAGCTCAGGCCGGTGAGGCGAGGCTCCGTGAGGTGGCATTGCAGGGCGGATTCTCAAGCTTTCGACGCGCGACCGAAACGCCGTTCAATCTGATCCTCGAGGCACGGCCGTAGAACCTGCGATCAAAGCTGAGCGAGTTTTTCGACAGTTCGCCAGTTGCGGCCTGTCACTGAGACTTTTAGCTTCTTTTCGATAAAGTTTCTGCCGAGCAAGCTGTCCGCGACACCCATCGGCAGGTGGCAGTATATCTCTCGGCCTCGGACGGCAAAACGCTCCTGAGGCGGTGCTGCGGCCATCAATTCACCGATCTTATCCGGCGGCATTTCGTCTTTAAGGAAGAGCACGTGCATTTCCTTGTGGCTCTCAAACTGGCCGTCGAAGGGATTTGCGGCAATGACCTCACGGATCGAGTCCTGCTCCCTAACCATCACCGAGATCGCTCGGCCAAAGCGCTTCTCTAACGCTTCTTCGATCTTTGCGACAAGCTTTTCCTCGACGGTCTTTGGCAAATCGAACGCAATGTTGCCGCTGTTAATGTATGTCTTTACTGCAATGAATCCGAGCGACTCAATTTGAGCCACCAGCTCCGACATTTTTATCATCGTGTTCCCACCGACGTTGATGCCACGCAGAAGAGCCAGATACCGCATTGGAGAATAATACGCTATTTCCATCCGGGCTAGCAGCACAGCCGTTCGGCCTTCCGAGCGACCTGCCGCTGCAATCCGTTCGCGTTCACTAGGCGCTGGACACTTATAACGGAAAATGGCCGGGTATGCATGGGCAGCCCGGCCTTTTCCATAAGCGGTCATTGTGTCCTATCAGGCATTGCCCATGTCGATGACGAACCTGTATCGAACATCCGCATTTATCGTGCGGTCGTATGCCTCCTCGATGCGGTCCGGTGTGATGACCTCGATGTCGGCCGTAATGTTATGGTCGGCGCAGAAATCAAGCATCTCCTGCGTTTCCGCAATGCCGCCGATCAGCGATCCGGCGAGAACGCGATTGCCCATTATCAGTGCGCCTTGATGGAACATCGTCGGTTCTGACGGCACGCCAACCACAGCCATCGTTCCCGAGTAGCCTAGCAAGCCGAGATAGGGAATCAGGTCGTGGGCGGCCGATACGGTGTCGAGGATAAAAGTGAACGAATTCGCCAGCGGAGCCATGGCTTCCGCATCCTTGCTGACGACAAAGTGGTCTGCGCCGAGCGAGCGAGCATCGGCCTCTTTGCCCGGCGAGGTGCTGAATACGGTCACATCAGCGCCCATTGCCTTGGCGATCTTCACGCCCATGTGGCCGAGCCCGCCGAGGCCGACTACACCAGCCTTGGTTCCCGGGCCGACATTGAACCGCTTGAGCGGCGAATAGGTCGTAATACCCGCGCACAGCAGCGGAGCGACGCCCGGCGACAGGTCGCCATTTACTTTGAGCGCGTAGTTTTGGTCAATAACGTACTTATCCGAATAGCCGCCAAAGGTCGGCGTTTCGCGATCCATTTCGGTTCCGTTGTATGTGAATGCCGAGCCATTGATGCAATATTGCTCGATACCGCTCACGCACGGTGCACACTGCCGGCAGCTATCAACAAAACAGCCGATGCCTGCGACGTCACCGACGGCGAACTTTGTAACCTCATTACCGATCTGCGCGACTCGGCCGATGATCTCGTGCCCCGGCACCATCGGGTATGTCGCGGGCATCAGGCCGGGCCATTCATTCTTTGCCATGTGGATATCCGAGTGGCAGATACCGCAGTATGCTATGTCGATCAGCACGTCTTGCGGGCCGACCTCGCGGCGGGCGAAGGCGAACGGTTCAAATTTGGCGTCGGCTGAGTGTGTTGCGTAGCCTTTTGTTGCGATACCTGCTGTTTCTGTTCCTATCATTGATAACTCCCTTGATTATTCAATTGTAGCAATTACCTTTAATTCAATCGCGATCGGCGTTGGCAGCGAGCCGACCTCAACCGTCGTGCGACATGGGCGATTATCAGCGAAATACTCAGCATAAATGCGATTATACGCCGCAAAATCATCCTTCATATTTGTCAAAAACACCGTTACGTCAACGATCT
>JAGOWF010000262.1 GCA_018060305.1 Pyrinomonadaceae bacterium | reverse complement strand
TCCAGTGCGTGTATTGTCACGCCCCGGCCATCGGCCGCTATCCGATACCTGAGAGCCATAAGGCCCGCTAGGTGAGAGCAGAAGTGAGCCTTTCAACGACCGTAAAGCTATTGATCGTGACGGCGGCAACCGCGCTGCTTGCGGTCGGCTGCATGCAGCAATCTGCCCGAACACCGCCGACGCTGACCTCGGCTGATACGCCTGATCCGCCCGCATCTCGTGTCTCTGATTCGGCATTTGACAAGTTCTCGCACAAGGTCCCGGAGCATCAGCAGTTTGAATGCGTGTCGTGTCATCGACGCGAGGCCAAGCAGCGCGAGCTCGAATTTGCGGGGCACGATTCATGCGTCGGTTGTCACCTGAATCAGTTCATCAGCCCCGAACGCGCGATGTGCGCGATCTGTCATGACAAGCTCGAAGCGAACCCGCCGACGGTGAGGTCATTTCCGGTGAAGTTTCGCGAGGGCTTCAATATGAAATTTGACCATACGGCCCACGACAACGGCGCCGGCCGCCCCGCCGAGAGTTGTGCGCATTGCCACGCTCCGGCAGGGGCCGGTAAATCGATTCCTGCCGGGATACAGTCCCACAACAACTGTTTTTCATGCCATACGCCGGGGAGCAAGATCGGCTCGTGCAATGTATGCCACGAGCTCGCGCCCTACAGCCGCACGCCGCAGTCGAGATATGTGTTCCGTGCGGTGTTCACCCACGGCGATCATGCCGGCGTCGGTTGTGGCGATTGCCACTCGGTGAGGCCGGGTTCGCAGGGACGGCAGGTGACAAGCATTGTTGCTCAGGAGCACAACAACGCGCCAAATAGCTGTGCGACGTGCCACAACGGCTCGCGAGCGTTCTCAGGCAACGATCCGATGAATTTCTCGAGCTGTGCGCGTTGTCACAAAGGATCGGGTTTTGACATGTTACCGGGTAGCGGATCGTAGATCGAGATACAACTATTTTGGGCAATCCCTCGTCTGACTTGTATCTCTCAATTTATTGAAAACGTTGACATTACTCGCGGAATCGAGTTCTAATAAATACGATCCATTATGAAAAGAGCGGCGAAATTGACGGTGATCTGTGTCTTTGGCCTTTTGGTGATGTGCGTCACATTATACAGCGGCCGCATGACGGGAAATGGTTCAACGGCCCTTGCGGTTGCCGCCCCGACACCGCCACCGAAGCCTACAAATGCGAATGTCGCTGCGAACGTGAACAAGGCGGTGAATGCAAACAGTAACGTCGTCCCTTCGAATATCGCTCCATCGAACACCGCTGTCTCTAATGCGGCACCGGCAGGTAACAAGACGATGCGCAAGGAGTTCACGCTTGGCCAGGATAGCTTGTCCGAATATGGAGAGGCTTCGTTCAATCACGACACGCATGCGTTCCAGACGTACAGCCCCGATGGAAAATCGGTTTTGGGCTGCGTGGAATGCCATCATACGGACCAGCCAAAATCTGCGCTCAAGCCGCCTCTTCTGACGTCGGAGCGCGATATCACGTTGACCTTCGACGCGTGGAAGGCGTCATCCCAAAAGGTCAATCAATGTCGTGCCTGCCATTTTCAAACGGACGGCGTTCCCGATGACAAGGTCATGCCGACCGCGACCTACACAGAGGGCGGAAAATCGGTAGTGAAAGATCTTAATAATGAGTTGGCTTACCACATAAATTGCAACACCTGCCATGATGCCGCCGCGAAGCTGAGGCCCGAGGTCAAGCAAAAACCGGGCTTTGCGACCGGCAAGGACTGCACTATCTGCCACAAGCCAAATTAGCGATGAGCCAGCATCCCTGCGACAAATGCGGCGAGTTGGTAAGCGCCAGTAAGGCGTTCTGCCCTGGTTGCGGCCATGCGATGGTCGAGGAAGAAAAGCGTGAAAGCGCATCGGAATTTCAGCGACTCGATGGCACGATGCAGGTCGGCCAGACCATGTATAATCAGATGCTCTCCGAGATGGGGCTGAACATCTCAGTTCCGACGGAGCAGTCGACCGATGCCGTGAAACCCGTCCTGAGTAAGCTCGCGCCGACGGCCGAGGCCAGTTCGGCAGCTCAGCTGGCCAAGCCCGTGGTAATCGAGCCGATCGGGACTGAGAAACTTGAGCCTGCTGCCGCAGCTCACGGATCGGCAAGGCGTGACCGCACGAAGCTGCTGCTGGTCGTTGGCGGGATATTGGTGGCCGGTTGGATCCTGATCCTGCTTCTTTTTGGCTTCTTCGCGATTTTGCCACGTTTGCGTTAAACTTCCAACGTCCCCCGTTTCAAACGAGCCTACGATGCCGCTGGAGATCCAAAACCACGAGCAGACGATCGATGCATTTCGTAATGTCGAGATCGTTTCTGAGCTTGTCGAGCAGCTTCCAAACGGCGAGTTTAGGAATGAGCTCGGCATGGACATCGTCCTCTTTGGCCGCAGCTATCGTGGCAAGCAGGTAGGGCCTTACGTAAAGCTGCTCGAGTTTGCGCCTGGCGAGATAATAGTCAGGGAAAATACTTGGGAGAGCAGCATCTTCTATCTTCTCGTCTCCGGCCGGCTCGAGGCGTCGATCACTGAACAGAACGGTGACCAAAAAAAAGTCGGCGAGATACCGGCGGGCAATTCATTCGGCGAAATGGCCCTTCTCTCGGGAACACCGAGAACCGCGACGGTTTCTGTAATGAACGATGCCGGCCCTGCTCTTGTGCTCGAATTTACACGTCCGGCGATCCGACTTCTGCGAAAACTTCCGAAGTTTGGACGTTCCCTCGATCGCAACTATCGTGGGTACGGGCTCTCGCTGACAATCAATGAACTGCGCGCTTTTTCGAAAGCTGATGTGCCAACCGAAGTGCTGCAGCGTCTCGACGATGCCGCACGTTTTGCGGTTTATGAGCGGGATCACGTACTTTTCTCCGAGGGTGACCCGATCAATCGCATCGTATATGTCCGTAACGGCTGGATACAGCGCGTGAGCGGCGTTGAGTTCAATCCAAAAGCTGCCGACCTGTTGATAGAAACAGATGAATCTATCGGCCTGGATTTTCTCGGGGCCGGGACGTGCCTCGGCTTGGAGGCGATGGCGGGACCGGCGAAATGGAGGTTTACCGCAACCGTACGCGGGCGGGCCGAGGTTGTCGAGGTGGCGGTGAGCCGGTTGCGCGAAGATCGTGAACTCAGTGCAGCAGTGCTGCCGTTTCTGATGAATTCGGCGGGACACGAGACGCCCGTACCTCTTCATCCGACTGACACTCGCATCGTCAGCGCTACAACAAAAGAGATCGAGACCGGTGTGGTTGACGGTGTGAATCTGCTGGTGATGGACATGGCCAAGTGTGTCCGCTGCGGCAATTGCTCGCTTGCATGTCAACAGGTTCATGGTAGTTCGCGGCTTGTACGGCGAGGCATCCACATTGAACGGCCTCTCAGGCCTAACAAGCACGCGATGCAGAGCGTTCTCGCGCCGTCGGTGTGCATGCATTGCCGTGACGCGGAATGCCTGACCGGCTGTCCAACGGGTGCGATCGCGCGTTTTCCGGATGGCGAGATTGACATCAATCCGGCCACGTGTATAGGCTGCGGCGACTGCGCGACCCAGTGTCCGTACGATGCGATCTCAATGATCGCCCGGGAGGGCCGTAACGGAAGTTCGCCCGGCATCGTGGCCGGAGTGCTTTCTACGATCTCGCTGTCGGAGGCGTCGCTGCCACCACCTGTCACACAGACGGAAAACCTCGTTGCTGTCAAATGCAATTTGTGCAAGGGAACGGGCCTGAATCCACCCGGATCATCGACGGCCGCGTACTCGTGCGAAGAGAACTGTCCGACTGGTGCGTTGCTGCGTGTAGATCCGCGTGAATATTTTGACGAGGTCAACCAAGCCCTTGGCATTATCCAGCGGACTAATACACACGCTATCGGGGTAAATATTCACAAAGCCGATCGATGGGCCCGTATGTGGCACATGCTGCTTGGAATGGCGATTGTCGTTCTCGGGGCGGCCGCACTGTGGGGAACGATCACGTTTTCGCAGGACGCTG